>JAYRFD010000593.1:0-2542 GCA_041908565.1 Polyangia bacterium
ACATGTCGCCCGAGCAGCTGGAAGGCCAGGAAGTCGGCAAGTTCAGCGACGTCTATGCGCTGGCGCTGATCTTGGTCGAGATGCTGACGGGGCGTATGCCGTGGGGGCAGTCATCGGATGTCTCGGACACGGTGATGACGATGATGCGCTTGGTGACGCCGCCACGAACGCTGGCCGAGATGGTCCCGACGGGCAAGTTCAGCGCGGACTTGCAAAAGATGATCGACGAGGCGTTGACCGTCGATCCAAGCCAGCGGCCCCAGGATGCTGGAGATCTGCTAAAGCGCGTGGCCAGCGTGCCCGAAGCGCAGGCGCTGGCAGCAGCTTCGTCCCGACGTTCCGATGTCAGCCAAATGTTTTCGGCGGCCATCGTGAGTGCGGCGGTCGTGCAGAAGGGACCCAAAGGCACCGACGGTAATGCGCTTGCTTCCACGGCGGCTGCGCTGCCAGGTGCTGTGATGCCGCGACCGTCGCCGGTGGCCGACCCTGTGAACAAGACGGCTCCCATAGCCAAGAGCCTGGCCGCGTTTGACACGGTACGAACGGGGGTGCCGGCGGGCTTGCTTCAGCCAGAAGGTGTCGCTTCCGGTACACCCAGTGGCGAAAACGCCGCCAACGATCTGCCTGCGGCACCGACCGTGGTGACGGCCAAGGCGGGGTCGGCAAGTGACGGGGGGCCAGGTCGTGGACCGCTGGCTGCAGAGCCGACGCGTCCACGTCTTGACGCACCGGTCAAGCCGCTGTTGTCGACCGACAAGACGATGCCGCAGCCGATGCCGGCCCCGCGGCTGCCGACAGGCCTGCGAAGCGACGAAACACCTGCCACGCAGCCCCTGCCGCAGCTGCATCCTGGCGTGGTCTCGGCACTGCGTGATCGTGGCGATAGCGCCAACACGCTTGAAAAACACCTGCGCAGCACGCTGACCCAACGCCGACCCAGCACGCGCGGCTGGTTACTGTGGCTGGTGATCTGGCTGGTGGTGCTTGGGTTGTTTGCGGTGGGGTATCTCTTCTTGGGCGGTCAGTCGACCCTGCTCAAGTAGAACCGCCCCACCGATCAGGCAAGCAGACCGCTGGCAGCGACGGCCAGCGCGGAGGCAGCGACGTTACTTGCTGCGACCTTCGACCTGCGAGACCAGCTGATCGACGCGGCTTGCTTCATCCAAACAAGCCATGACACCGTCGACGTAGACGATCAGCTTGCCTGGCAGAGCGGCCGCGGCCGCGATGGTGATGCGCGGATGCAGCAGCGATGCATCACACTTAGGCAAGCCCAGGACCAGGGCGGATCCGCTCTCTGCCGTCGCTGGCGATCCACAGCCGCTGGCCAGCATGCCCACAGCGCCCAACAGCAATGCGGCCAGACGCCGCGGAATCCGTCGCTGGCACTGTGGCTTTTGCGTCGGAGCCGAGTCGGCGGCAGGCGAGTGTTGGGTCGACAAACGAGACATTGAAAACACTCTATCACTGGCCGCTGGGCTGTGGCCACAAAAGGCGGGTCGCGTCAGGCCACCGCGCTTGGCTGCGGCGGAAGGGCTGTCTTGCTTAGAAGCGCAGGCTGGCAAGTGGGGCGGGAGCGCCGTCGCCCTGCGCGGTCGTTGTCTTGTTGGGCGCTGGACTGTTGGTCAAGTCGTACAGGAATAGGCCGCCCGAGGCCGTCAGCGAACCCAGCCCCAGCACCAGGAAGGCAATGCCGGCGGGCTTCAAGTTGCTGCTCAGACACGGGGTCATGCTGCCAGGCGAGACATCGGCGCACAGCGGTCGGCTTGCTCCGACACCGAGCAGCGTTGCACCCAGCACCGTTGATGCGATGCCTGCGCCCAGCAAGCTCCACTTGGCGATTCGTCGCATGCGTGGGTACGGCGATGGCGGCGGGAGATTCTGTGGCAGCGTGGCTTGCAGCTTGACGGTGCCGCCTTCGGTAATCTGCGCCGTCGCGGTGTAGGGGCTGTAGCCCGACTTGCTGACCAACACCTCGTGTGAACCGACGAAGGCATCGCGTTGGTAGGGCGTCGTGCCGTGCGTCTTGCCGTCAACTTGCACCAGGGCGCCGGGCGGGTTGCTGTCGACCTCCAGCGTGCCGCGAGGCCGCGATGAGGCTTGGCGGAATAGCTCGGCCGTGACCTCGCCAATTTGGCCGATGGCACGACGCAGGTTGCAGTCCGGGCAGGTCTGCGAAGCCTGCACACTGATCTGCCCGACATCGACATCAAGCAGCTTGATGTTGAAAGAGAAGCCCGATTCGGGAGCCCCCGAAGGCGCACGCGCCGCCCCATCGGCCCGCACCTGCAAGCGCAGGACGAACTGAGCCGACGCAAGCTGACCCAAGCGTTCCTGACACGAGGGCTGGTTGATGCAGGATGCCAAGTCTTGGTTGCGCTGCAGAAGCTCGGCTTGTGCTTCGGGCGCGATCAGGACGGCATTCTGCTGGGCCAGCGTCTCGCGCAGCGCGGTGTGCAGGGGCACCGCCAGCGCAGGTTCCAAGGCGCGCGGCTCAAGCTCTGGCAGCAGAAGCACGGCTGGGGTCAGCGTCAGCAGGGCC
>JAYRFD010000594.1:0-2770 GCA_041908565.1 Polyangia bacterium
GCTGCGCAAAAGCCCTTCCAACTTCTGACGCGTTGAGCTGTCTGCTTGCTTGGCTGCCTCGGCAGTGATCCGCTCGTGCAGCCCATCAAGCTTGACCAGCTGTTCGCCAATCGCGATCCGCGTGCCCAGCACGGTGCGCGTCAGCAAGCCCAACAAAAGCCCCAGGCCAGCCAGAAGGATGATCAGTGCGCGGTCGCGGCGGGTACGAACTTCAAACGGCACAACGGCCGGCGCGGTCAGCTGGGCCGACTGCAGTTCCAGCGTGCCTTTGACGCTGCCCAGCGGAAAATCGCCCTGGGTCTGGACCTGCAGCGTGGCCATGCCGCCTCGTCGCACCGTTTGCTGCGCCGGGATCTGCACGCGGCCATCAACCGTGGCAACCTGCGGCGAATCGGTGACGACAGACACGCCCTCGCCCAGCAGCGCGAACGACTTTTGTCCAGTCTCGGCAAGCACCAAGGGATGGGAAACCACCTGCGCATCGCCGCCCCACCAGGGCAGGACCCGCTCGACGACCAGCGCGCTTTTGGATCGCAGGATGGCCGCCGGAACACTGACCTGAATTCGCAGCGTCTGCTGGTCGTTCCCGCCTGTGCTCTGCAAACCCAGAGTGACGTCGTAGGCCCCCGGACCGGGCAGCTGTTGCGTGTCGACCTGCAGCTCGATCCCGGATGCCAGGCGGCTGGCATCTGCAGTCGCTGTCGGTCCGGTTGCCGTTGCCGTTGCCGTTGCCGTTGCACGGGCCGTCGCATCGGCGTGCAGGCGAGCCGAAAATGCCTGGACCAGCGTCAGATCGTGTCGATTGCCAACCGCCACATCCAGCGGACGAGGCGGCAGGAGAAGATCGACCGATGCAGCCGATGAGCGCCGCTTAAATGGAATCCACACGGCCGCCTTGGGACCGTCGACCAGGACTTCGTAGACGCGTCCGGCAGGTAGTTCGACCCAGTCAGGATCTTTTAACGCTTGGGGCACAGCTTGGGGGGCATCCTGAGCTGCGGCGGGCTGGGCACCAGCCCACAGCACAAGCACAAGCAGCAAAGAACGCCAGGGCGCCAAGGAAGGCATGGACGGTCTCCTAGGGAACAGACGAGGGGTCAGGCGGGGTCCGGAGCGCGGTTGCCTGATGCCGAATTTGCTGATTTATCGTCGGGAAGCAGGTCATCGATCAGCAGGGCCCGCAGGGGCGCGGGCCGATCGCGATAGACGGTGTAGATAACCTCGGTAAAGCGACCGGGGCGCAGTCGGAAAAACAGCTCGCTGGCGGCGCCAAGGACCAGAAACAAGCCGACGCCGGACCCGCCCATCTTTTGTTCAAGCGGGCTTTGGCGAGCCTGCTGGGCTTCGGCGCAGCGTCGGAAATAGCGCAACACAGTCGATCGCGGCAGGCGCCCAAAGGGGTCGCGAACGGCGACCACCAAGCGACGCGCATCGGCGGCAAAGCGCACCTGAGCCGCCTCGCCGGGCTGGGCCGTGATCTGCAGGCGCTCTTTCGGCGACAGCCCGACATAGCGCGGGGTGCCGGCTGCGTCGGTGGGCGCATCGTACAGCGCATTTAACAGCAGCTCGTCGACGGCCTGTTCAAGCGCAGCCACCGATCGACGGGAGGCGCCCAGGTCAGTCGCCCAGTCGCACAACCGAAGGACCAGCTGGTCTTTGCCGGCATAGTCCCGGGCCTGCGCGCATTGCCCGCGTTCGCCCAAGGGCAAGCAGGGATGAAGCGGACGTCGCGCCGACGGTGGCCGAGCCAAGGCGAAGCGAAGCTGAGCAAGCTCTTCATCACCAAGGCCGTGCGAGCTGATCACGCCGTAGCAGCGTGGGTCTTGCAGCCGATCGCAGATCGTAAACGGCTGGGCGTCCGCACAGGTCAAAAGGCCCGCCAAGCGTCGCCGGGTTGCAAACGGACGCTGGATGTCGCCGGGACTGCGCAACAGAACAGGGCCTCCTAGGATGCGCTGGGGGGCGGATCGCTCTGTCCAGCCGCGCGTGCACGTGCGCGCGCACTGGGACGGCTGCGGTTGATGGCGCCGATCACCAAGCCGATGGTGATCATCAGGGCGGCCATGCGCAGCTCGAACACTCCTACGAAGCGCAGGAACGCCAAGCAGCCTGCCAGGGCCAAGCATGGCACTAGCGGCCCCAAGGGGATGACGAAGCCTTGCTTGCCGTTTGCCGCTTTTCGACGCAGGACCAGGACGGCGATGCAGGTCGCGACGTACTGCACGACCACCGCCACGTTGGACACGTCGGCCAGCCGTTGGAACTTCAGGCCCGAGGACAGCAGACCGACGACCAGAAGCGACAGCACAGTCACGGCGACGGCGGGCGTCCCCCAGCGACTCGATCGTCGCATAAAGGCAGCCGGCATGAAGCCGTCTTCGGCGAAGGCCTCCAAGTATCGTGGGCCGACCAGGGCCGAGCTTGCGCAGAAGCCAAACGACGAAATCAGCGCAGCCAGCTCCATAATCTTCCGTCCGCGCAGACCGGAAAAGCTGCCGACGGCGTCGACAAGAGGCGTCTCAGAAGTGCCCAGGCTGGGGTGAACGCCGGTTGCCACCAGCTGAACCAAGGCATATAGGGCGGTGCTGGCCAGCACGCTGATCACCATGGCCAGTGGGATGGTGCGTCGGGGATTCTGCGCCTCGCCGGCTGGCACCGGGATGTATTCGAAGCCGGTGCACGCAAACAGACCCGCGAACGCTGCAGCAACCAAGCCGACTTGTTCGCCAGCGGCGGGTTGTGGTGCGGCGGTCAAGTTGGCGGCTTTGAC
>JAYRFD010000595.1:0-3832 GCA_041908565.1 Polyangia bacterium
CAACTCGTCGTAGGGAAACGCCGCCTGCGGGTACTTGTAAAGCATCTTCAAGTACGAATGCGTCGGCGTCGCGTCGAGGTAGTAGTACAGCTCTTTGCAGTCTTCGCCGTGGTTGCCTTCGCGGTTGGTCAGGCCGAACAGCCGCTCTTTTAGGATCGGGTCCTTGCCGATCCACAGCGCAAGCGACAGACAAAGCTGCTGGTTGTCGTCGCTGATGCCGGCGATGCCATCTTCGCCCCAGCGATAGGCGCGGCTGCGCGACATGTCGTGCGTGAAGTAATCCCAGGCCGTGCCGTGGGCGCTGTAGTCTTCGCGCACCGTCCCCCACTGGCGCTCGCTAAGGTACGGCCCCCAGGTGTACCAGGGGCTGCCCGGCGCGGCGTTTTCGTGCAGGCGGGCCTGCTCGGCGGTCAGCTCGTGCCAGGCGGTGTTGGCCGACGACGAGGCGGGGTCTGGCGGGCTCGAATGCTCCGGGATGCGGTCCGGCATGGGGTCTCCGTTGCGCAGGCCAAAGGCGCGGGACGTTTGGTGATGATACAGCGGGCTGCTATACCAGCGCGACACTCTCAATCGGGCGATCGGGCTTGGGCTGTCCGCAGCTGGCTCTTTGTCGATCGCCACAACCCAAGGAGACCTAGTGATGCCGCGACTGCCTTCGATCCCTCGCCTACGACTCGCCGCCTGTGCCTTGTTCTCTCTGTCGGTTGCGACCGCGGGCTGCGGTTCCGAGACAAAAAAGGACGACATCAACGACTTCCAAGCGCCGCCCACCGGTGAAGGCGTTCAGCTGCGCATGACGACGACGCTGGATCCCGGGCAAGAGATCGAACGCTGCAAGTTCTTCGTCGCTCCGCCCGAGGGACTGAACATCAACCACGACTTGGTCAAGTACACGCCGGGCAGCCACCACGTGCTTTTGTACCTGACGCCGTACAAGAGCCTTCCGACCAAGGATGTGCGTGGCACGGCACGCGACACCAGCCAAGTCATGGACTGCCCCTAAGGTGCCTCAGCCGACTGGGAAGTGGTCAACGTCTTGGCCGGAGCGCAGGCCTATGAAGGTGGGTCGATGGTGCAGTTTCCCGACGACACAGGCCTGAAAGTCCCGGGCGGCGCGGTGCTGCTGATGAACGCGCATTACTTAAATGCTCAGCCCAAGCCGCTGGAAGCCGAAGTGCGCTTGAACCTGTACACGATTCCCGACGCCAAGCTGCGCAACGAAGGCGGGCTGCTGTTCTACTACAACCCGTTTATCAGCATACCGGCGATGTCGACGGCCAGCGCGCGTATGGCCTGCAAGGTGGCCAACGACATCACGCTGACCAACATCCAGTCGCATATGCACAAGCGCGGCAACAACTATCAGGCCGATCTGCGCGACGAAAAGGGCGGCTTGATGCAGACGCTGTACACCAACACCGAATGGGAAAATGTGCCGGTCAAGCGCTTCGAGCCGGGGCTAAAGATCGCCAAAGGATCGACGCTGGACTATCGCTGCGACTACAAGAACGGCGAAACGCACGACATCAAGCAGGGCCCCAGCACCAAGGACGAGATGTGCATGCTGATCGGCTCGTACTACCCGCTGTCAGCGTCGACCAGCTTCTGCTTGGATCGCACCTTCATCGGCACCGGCAGCAAGACCTGCGGACAGGCCTACGCCTGCGCCTTGGTCGCGGGAGCCAGCCGGGATGACGGCGCGTTCTATGGCTGCATCACCGAAAGCTGCCCCGGCGTCGCGACTGAGCTGACCGCAGCCCTGCGCTGCTTCTTCAGCCAAGGCGGCGCAAGCTGCCGCGATGCCTGCAAGACGCCGACCGACATGAAGTGTCAAGAGTGCGTGACGCAGGCCTGCCAGACCACTGTCTCGGCCTGCCAAGCCGCGACGTGCGGATCCTAGGACTTGCTCACGTTCCCCCAGCAGCGTCGATAGACTGGGGTATATGGCCTGCCATGCAGAAGCATCGCGGGCCTGGCAGGCCAGCCCTTGGCTCCGTTGTTTCCGACCGCTTCCTGCGACCCATTCCTTCCACCGCTTCCTGCGACCCATTCCTTCCACCGCTTCCTGCGACCGCTCCTGTGACCGCTTCCGCCGTCTTGTCTGGCCTGGCCGGGGCGCCGGTGCAGCACGGGGCGGCGGAGCGATCAGGCTGGGGGCCGATCGTTTTCGCGCAAGCGCAGCGGGATCGGCTTCAGGTCGACGCGGCAGGTGCTTCCGCCGTGCTTGGGAATCGTTGACGACAGGTGATAGCGCAGCCCGAACACCGAACAGATGCCAGCCTGAAACTGACCGAAGATGCCGCAGTGCCCGGGCTGCCAGCCGGGTCGGCTGAACCACGGACAGGCGGTGCCTTCCAGGTAGCCAGTGCGCTCTGCGGCGTCGGTGCTGCCCCAGTGTTCAGGGTTGACGCGGAAGATGTACTCACTCATGCGCAGAATCTCGATGGCGGCGGCAGCGGGATCGGCGGGCTGCTGCGGCAGACCGAAATAGCGACGGGCGTATTCGCCATAGCGAGCCCCCGCCGAAAAGCAGAGATCGCCGAGGATCTTGCGCGCGTGCGGAAGCTGCGCGGGCAGTGACTCGGTCATCACGATCAGAAGCTCGCCCAGGTGCGTCGTGACTTCGCGCCAGCGCGCGGTGGGGGACAGCGGCCACAGCAGCCGCTCGGCATGCAGCCAATCGGCCAGGCTGCGCGGTGGCCCCCCAACCGCGTCGAAGATCCAGTCCGACGGATGGCGATCCGAGCCGCGGCGATGCAGCAGGTAAAGAGCGGCCATGACCAAGGCCAGCTCACGCGGGGGCTCGGCGCGCGCAGTGTTGCGAGGATCATGCGCTGCGCTGCGCGGGGGAAGCTGCGGCAGGCTTTGGCGCAGCACGTCGTAGCGACGCTCGAACATGCGACGCGCTAGGTCGGCCAGGATGACTGGAGTCGCATCGCCCAGGTGTGGCTTCAGCTGCGATCGCAGCGTGCGAAACCAGTCACGCATGCCGAACGCAGCCAAGCCGAAGCGGGCCGCAGCCGGAATTCGTTCCTGGCGATAGGCAGCGCGCAGCAGGCGAGGCCCGACGGAAAATAGAACCGAAGGGCGTCGATCCTTCGGCGGCTCTGCGTTCGTGCGACCGGCCCGCGACGAAGCCTGAGACGAAGCCAAAGACGAAGCCTGCGACGAAGACCGAGACGAAACCTGCGACGAAGACCAATCACGTGCTTGCGGAGCCACGCAGCGTTTCTAACACAGCATCGATGGCCGATAGCGCGTCGCGTGCACCGCGGGCGATGCTGACCGCTCGGCCGTCGGCTGGCACCTCGGGCTCGCGCGGGTTGATGCGCACCAGCAGGGCATCGCGCACATACATCACCTGTTCACCAAACAGACGCACCGTCGGGATGCTGCCGCCGGCCCCCAGTTCGACGATGACCAGCTTCTGCTGCGGCAAGCGCGAAAGCCACGCTCGCATGCGATCCGATCGCTGCGCGTAGCGATCGGTCAGCCATTCACCATCGTTGAACATCAGGATGTTGGGACGGGCCAGACCACCGCACTGCGGACAGCTGGGCAGCGGACCGACGGCGCGGAAGCTCTGCGGATCGACCTGCACCACGTCGTCGTGACCCGGCACAGGCTGAGGCGCCGCGAAGATGCGCGGCTGACACAGCGTCAGACACTGCAGGTAATGGATGCCGCCGTGCACTTCCACCACGCGATCGTCTGCGAAGCCCGCTCGCTGAAACTGGCCGTCGACGTTCGACGTAAAGATGTACGCGCCTCGCGCCATGCGCGCAGCCCAGCGCTGCAGGATCGCAAAGCCAGCGTGCGGCTGCGTCTTGCG
>JAYRFD010000596.1:0-5044 GCA_041908565.1 Polyangia bacterium
AGTGCCGGGGCCGAAGCGCAGCAGTCGCGATGAAAAAGGATGTCCATAGTGGTTCCAGATAGGGACGAACAGCGAAAAAGGAGCGTGTACCAAAGCAAAATAGGAATTGGAAAAAGGAACCTGCCATGGCCGGTCCGCGCGTAACAGAGGGTGCACCGCAAGCCAGATGGGTCGTTGGTGGTGTCGTATGACTTTGCGTGGGATGCGGCGGGCCGCCTGACTTCGCGGGTCTACAAGGACTACACGCGGCGTACCGAGGATCGAGACGTCACGTACACCGTTGACGCACAAGGACGAATCAGCTCGCGCATCCTGCGCGATCCCAGCAAGCCCACCGGCGAGTACTTCCGCGATGAGTTTCTGTGGCGCCCCGATGGAACACACGACGTCGTGACGTGGCGCCACTATCCCAACGAAGGCCCCTACCGCAGCCATACCGCCGTGTTCGATGCCAAGGGCCGCCTGTCGCGAAGCCGCTCAGAGCACAGCGGTTGTTCCATGTACGAATACGATACAAAGGGAACGGTCTTCGGCGTGCGCGAGCAGAACCGCGAGTCCCATCACTATCGTGTCTACGAGCCGACCTACGACGCGGCGGGCAAGCCAGCGTCGCGCAAAATTGGCAACGTCGTTAAGCACTACGCATGGAATGCGCGCGGCGATGTCGCAGAGATCCTCGAGCGCATCATCGCTGCGCAGGGCGGCGCCGTTCGCGCAAAGACGATCTACGCGTACACCTATCGCTGACACGTCGGCCACGGTGGCGACGCAGCCCAAAGCCCCTGCCCGGTCAGCTGTCTTGTGGGTCCAGACCGACGACAGCTTCGGTGGGTATGTCACGGACGACGGCGCTTCCTGTGGGGGTATGGGGCCGCAGCGCCAAGCACGACTGTCGGCGCAAGCGAAGGCACTTCCCCTGAATCGCAGTTCACCCCTGACACTGCGCCGCAGCAGACTTACATTAGAAAGTATGGGACGGGGAGGCTACCGATTGCTGACTTTGCTGCGGTTGCCCATGGCGGCGTGGGGGCTTTCGCTGCTGGTTGGCTGCGCTGCCTGGATTCCGGTTGAAGTGCCGTCTCTGCCGCGTACTTCGCTTCGGTGCGATGCGGTCGAGGTCACATTGCTCGATGGGCAGCGGCTTAGGCTGAAGCAGGTGACGATCAGCCCACCCGATCTGCAAGGGGAAGTGGTTTGGATCGGGCGACAGACGACGCGAATCGAGCTAGGACTGTCGCGCTGGAATGGCTGGCATGGCGATCTCAGCACGGTCGCAACCCTGCAAATCCGCGCCACCACCTTCGGTCAGAGGTCTGCACTGTCCAGAGAGGACCAGGCGCTATCATGTTGGAACGCTCGCTAACCGCCCGAGCTTTGTCCTGGCTCGGTGCGCTGTCGATCAGCGGAGTGGCTGTGCTCAGCCAGGGCTGCACAAGCTGGCAGGTCGTCATGCCACAGGACATTCCGCGCACCCAGACAACATGGGAACGGAGTCGCGTCAGCTACAGCAATGGCAGCGTCGTTGAGCTGCGTCAGGCTCGCGTGCAGTACCCCATGCTTCGGGGTGAGATCGTAGAGTTGGAGGACCCAGAGATTCCCGATCCGCTGCCTTTGGTGGACGTGAGAGTCCCGACTGCGATCGATCTGCGGCGCGTGAACAAGATTGAACTGATGCAACCCGACCCAAGGCTCAGCGGATTGTTGGCCACGGGCATTGTGATCGGCGGTGCAGGAATCGTAACGGGCTTCGTCTTCCTGGGCTTGCTGTTTTCAGGCGGGGGCTTTTCCATCCCGGTTTATTAAGTGCCTTCGGTTCTCAGTCGCTGATCGCCTTCCATCGGAAAGACGAAGCTCCGACGCTGAAGCGAAGCCGACGCACGGATAGAACCCCATTGGTTCCTGGGTGCCGGCATCCGAAAAAGGAAGTTGATTTGAAACGAAATAGGAAGCAAAAAGGAACCCGGCTTAGGAATCTTTGCAGGCGGGGATGCAAGCAGCGCTGATCGCTTGCGTTGCGCGTCCTGGACCTGCGGCGCTGCTGACGACGTACCATTCTGCGACTGCGGACAAACTACAGAAGAAGGGGACGAAACTGCGTGCGGTCGGCGTGGGACGAACCTGCTGCAGAAGGCGGCGGCTCCTCGTTATCCTGTCTGGATTAGTCGTGTCAGCACCGCCGCGGTCACTGCCCCGCCAGAGCCACCGTCAAAGGATGCTGCAGGTCTGCACTTCCTGGACGCAGCGAGGTTGGGTGGCTTCGTGCTTCTGCAGCAGCTGGGATCCGGCAGCATGGGAACCGTGCTCGCGGCCTACGATCCCGAACTGGATCGCAAGGTGGCGCTGAAGATCCTGCACCAGCACCAGACTCCCGATGCTTCGTCCCGCAAGCAGGCCATGCGAGAAGCGCGCGCGCTGGCTCGCGTGGTGCATCCCCGCGTGGTGTCGGTCTATGACGTCGGGGAGGCGGGCGAGCGGACCTATCTGGCCATGGAGTTCGTCGAAGGACAGACGCTGCGTACCTGGCAGACGCAAGGGAAGCACAGCTGGCGCGCCATCCTGCACATGTATCTGCAAGGCGGTGAAGGCTTGCAAGCAGCACATCAAGCGAGCGTGATTTACCGCGACTTCAAACCGGACAATGTGCTTGTGCAGGCGCGGGATGGGCTGCCCAAGGTTGTCGACTTTGGCATTGCCCGTTTGCACGACGGGACAGTCGATGCGGATTCCCAGCGCAAGGCTGGACCGGCGCTGCATGCAGCAGACCCCATCGCCGACAGCGCGCCGCCAACGCAAGAGAGCCAGGTTCCCGGCACGCGGGGCTGATGGAGGCAGCATGACGCACAGGCATCTGCCCGACGCAGAATGCGCTTCATCACGGTGGCTTTGCCGATTGCGATGCTGGTGAGCGGGCTCGCGTTCCACTATGGGCTCATCTACCGCGTTCCTCTGCTGCCGTTGGAAATTGGCGTCTCTGGGGTGTCGCAGGCCGCGCTCTGCCCAAGCCGATCGGGCTCTCGCGCGGACCACAGAATCCACAGACGCGCTTCGCCCTCCCACGTGCGGCTGACATCCTGCAAGGCAACGGCCGGCCCTGTCTTGATCTGCGCCTGCACCGCCCGAGCTGCGCCGGCGAGTCCCCCCGCTGCTGACTGTCCTGCACGAACGCGTTTTCAGTATGCGAGGCCGCCCCGCGCGGGGAAGCCACTGTGCGTCCGTCGGCAGTCCACATGGCCAACCGCAGCAGGTGGCCTGCGGAAGTCCGCCGCCCAGCCCAGCAGGTGACCCCACACCTTCTAGGTCTAGGTATTCAATAGGTCAACCCACTTGACCTATTTGAGAAGTAGCGCGCGGAGGTCATCAATCAGTGCGTCGTGCAGCGCACCGGGAAGACGGACCAGACCACGGTCCTTGCGAAAGACGACGTAGCGCGAGCTTGGCTGATACGAATCTGGGACGACCTCACCGAACTCGACCTTGAACGCGCCGATGATGTCCTCGGGCGGAACGCGGCCCATGGCGCCGTGGGGGGTATTGGCATCGATGATGTAGATGTAGCCCTCGCGCTGCTTGCGGGCAGCGGCAGAAAGCGCGGGATCCTGCACGGCTCGGCGACGGATCACGTCATGCATCCGATCGACGAATGGCGGATTTCCATCAAGCTGCGCCGGCAGGTCCGGACCGCTGTAGGTTGCGACGATGGCCTGCGGCGGAATTCCATCCAGACGCTGGATATCGGCGGGAGACAGCAGCGAAAGAACCTTCACAGAAGGTACGGCAAAAGCGGCGTCTGTCTTGTCTGTCTTGTCTGTCTTGTCTATCGGGCGGCGCTTGAGGAAGTCGAAGAAGCCCATCTGTTGCCCCCAAAGGCTGGACGCTGTGCAGTCGTCCGAAGAGTCAAGCGTGCCACACGGACGCTCACAAGCGGCATGCAGGAATGGGACTCTAGGCGCGGCGCAGGGCAGGCCAGGTGGTGGGCGGAACAAAGGGGGAATCGAAGGGCGGGCCATCCCAGCGCGTCTCGAGGCGATCGCGATCGGACGTGGGCAGAAGCGGCGTCGTCAGCGCCTGACGCACCGTCGGCACCCGTGACGGGTCGAAGCCCATCAGCTCGGTCGCGACGTAGTCCAGCAGCACGGGATCACGGCCCGCCAGAAAGAGTCCTGCTCGCTTGGGCGTCGATGCCAGCGGACCTTCGCCTTCGCCTGCGATGATGCCGTCCAGCAGCGCCAAGTGACGGCGCACCGGTCGATCGTGCAGGCGGCCTTCGTGATCGGCGTAGTGCAGCAGGTGACACAGGTCCAGCGTCGTGCGCCAGATGGTGTCGTTGCCTTCCCACGATCCTTCGACGACGAAGCCATCCATGGTGATGCCGCTTGACGCTGAAAGCAGCGGGGCGCGCGCCACCAGCGAGTGATCCGAAAACGGCGGCGGCAACGGCAGCCGCTGCAGCTGGTTGCGCAGACGCGACATCGCCGGCGGTCGCACGGGGTATTCGTCGCCATCTTCTTCGACGGTGCCGCGCGTGTAATGGGGCAGCCAGTACTTCTGGTTGGTCAGGCCGATGGCCGACTTCAGCGACAGCGTCACGCCCGACTTCTTGTGCGTCTTCATCTTGGCGATGGTGATGATGACGTCGGCGTTCAGTACCGTGCGCGGCATCGAATATTCATGCCGCCCGTCGCTGTGATGCGGCACAGGAGTGTGCAGATGAGCGCGATGAAAGGCCAAGCGCGCCGATCGCTGCGACACCGCGGCGAAGCGAGATCGCTCGGCCAGGTTCACCACCTGATAGCCCAGCGGGTCGCCGTCCAGGCGTTCGTGCTGCAGGACGCCCAGGTTCCACGACCGTCCGCCGCGCTGCACATTGTCCAGCAGCATGCGCGGGACGACGCGAAAGTGCCGCAGATCAATCAGCGGCACATCGAAGCCTCGACGTCGGTAATCGGCCAGAAGATCGCGCACGCCCAGGGCCCGCACGACCTCTTCCAAGTTGCAGCCTTCGACCGGCGTATCGACGATCGTCACGCGCCCGCGGGGACCGGCC
>JAYRFD010000597.1:0-4922 GCA_041908565.1 Polyangia bacterium
CTACGTCGCGCGACCTGATGACGATCTGGATCTGGGGCAGGCGGCGCTGCTGATCGCCGCCCCGGAATATCCAGAGCTCGATATGGACGCGGCGCACCACCAGCTAGACAGCTTGGCGGTCGCAGCGAAGCCGGCCCTGGACGGACTGGTCGAAGGCAAAGCGCGAGCCGCCGCCTTGGTGCAGTTCCTGGTCGATGAGCAGGGCTTTCGCGGCAACACCGATGACTATCAGGATCCGCGCAACAGCTTCCTAAACGAAGTGCTGCAGCGCCGCTTGGGCATCCCGATTTCGCTGTCGGTTCTGGCCATCGAAGTGGCGCGTCGCTTGTCGGTGCCATTGTCCGGCGTGTCGTTTCCTGGCCACTTCCTGCTGCGCGCCGATGGCAAGCAGTCGGTTCTGATCGATCCCTTCACCGGTCGCGCAATGACGGTGGGTGGATTGACCGAGCTGATCTCGCGTGCGTACGGACAGCGACGGGCGCCACGCCCCGACGAAGTGCAGCCGGCATCCAAGCACGCCATCTTGTCGCGGATGCTCGCGAACCTGCGCAACATCTATCTGCAGCGCGGCGACATCGCGCGTCAGCGCTTGGCTGAAGATCGCATCCGCGCCATCGAAGCAGTGCTGCGCGCATCGGCCGGCTCCTCGCTGCTCTCCTCCTCTCGTTCCAGCCTCGTGCACTAGACCCCAGGCACGGGCCCCACGTGCTCATGATGACTTCTTCTATTCGCTTCGTTTCCGCGCTGTCCATCGTGTCGTGCTTCGCGTGTCAGCCACGCAGCCCGGGTGCGCGCCTGCCCACCGATCGCGAAGCCCCGCCCGAGCAGCCCGTGGTCGCTTCTGCTCCATCAGACCTACGCGTGTTTGCTCGAACGACGGGCACCCCGCCGGCTGGTGAATATCTGCTGCTGGGTCGCGATCACACCGCGGGCAGCTATCGCGTGTTAGGTGCCACGCTTCCACACCCAGCGACGGGATTTACGCCGCGCGCCGCGCACAGCGCATGGGTGGCAGGTCATGTCGTGGAAGCGACGTTGAACGAAGCGACGCCCACTTCTGCCGCGGGATCGACGGCGCAGTCCTTGGCCTTGCGCGTGTTCCCGGCCCCCAGCGCACCGTCGACGAATCCGCAAGCCGAAGCCGCCCCCAGCATCGCGCAGATCGCGCTGCCGCAGCCGTGCACACAGACCGAGCCCGCGCTGCTGCAAGGCGATGCGACCCAGCTTCACGCGCTTCTGCGCTGCCCCAAAGAAGGCTATGCCCTGCTGCTGCACCTCGACGATCAGGCGCACCTGCAAAGCAGTCGTCGCGTACCCGCGGCCGCCGATGCCACGCTGTATCTGCACCAGCCCGATGGCGATTATCTGGCCGTTGCGCGCCAAGTGCTGCGGGTCCCGCCCGGTCCAGAGGACACCTTGCCAGTCATCGGGACCGTGCCCCCCCCCGGCGGCGACAGCGACACGCGTGAGCTGATCCGCGCGGGCGACCAGCTTCTGATCATCGACGGAGCCGCGGGTCGCGTCATCGCCATGGACGCGCTGCGCATGGGCTGGCGAACCGAGAAGCGCTTCTACAGCCAAGGCACCGTCACGCGCTTGCGATCGGTGCAGACGCAGCCCGATCGACTGTGCGTGGTTACGACCGAGGAAACGCGCCAAGGCACTGAGCTGTTCGCGACACTGATCACGCTGTCGGACACCAGCAGCCAGCCGCCCGTTCGCTGGCAGCTGGGTCCAGCCCAGCGCGCCGATCATGATCTGTTACCGATCGCGGACAGCGACGGCGGAGGCGCCCTTCTGCTGCACAGCCGTCGTGATGCCAGCGGTGCGGGTCTGGTGCAGCGCCGACTGTTCCCCTAGCACGGGATGCTCGGTACCATGCTCGTCCGCGGGATGCGCGCGCGCTCGGGTCCATGCCCGCCGCACGCCGGGGTCAAACACACACGCCGCAGTCCGTTTTTCGAACGCGTGCTCTGTCGTCTTGTTGCACGGGTCCGGCGCTCTGGCTGGTTGATCTGCGTGCTGCTTTCGCTTCTGTGGCTGGGCTGTCACGTGTCGTCGCCGCGTCCCAAGCTGGCCCCGAACGCGGCCTTTGCACTGCAACAGCCGAAGAAGACGCTTGTCCTTTTGACCATCGACAGCGTTCGCGTTCAGCACATGGGTGCGTATGGCTATGGCCGGCCGACTACGCCGCACTTCGATCGTCTTGCGCAGTCTGGTGTGCTGTTTCGTCGAGCCTACGCGCAAGCGCCGCATACCTCGTTTTCGATCGCATCGCTTTTGACCGGGCGATACTTCGCGCCGCTTCATCGACTGCTGCCGGGTGAGCAGTTCCCGACGCTGGCCAGCGAACTGAAAGCCCAAGGCTGGGCGACGGCGGCGGTCTATCCACCTGCGGTGTACGTCACCGATCCGCAGATCTTGGCCCCATACAAAGCCGATCACTTCGGCTTTCAGCACGTGCGCTGCGATTACATTAGCGCGGACCAAAGCATCGACGAAGCGATCCGTTTTTTGGAAACACAGCAGCCAGCGCGCGCGCTGTTGTGGATCCACTTGTTCGAACCGCACGAGCCATACCAAGCGGGGGGCGATCCCAGCTTCGGAAAGACGGCAGTCGATCGCTACGATCAAGAGCTGGTTGTGGTCGACGCGGCGCTGGGTCGTTTGGTGCGCTATCTGGCGGCGGGGCGACCCGACACCACCTGGGTGATCAGCGCCGATCATGGCGAAGCCTTTCACGAACACGGCGAAAGCCTGCACGGCACCAACCTGTACGAAGAACAGATCCGCGTCCCCTTGCTGGTCGCAGGACCGGGCGTGCAGCCGGGCGTGGTCGATGATCCGGTGCAGCTTGTCGACGTTATGCCGACGCTGCTGCAGCGCGCTGGTTCGCCCTCGTCGTTCGAGCTGGATGGCCGCGATCTAACGCCCGCGCTGTCCGGTCAGCGCCTGCCGCCCCGATCGATCTATGCATCGCTGGGGGATCAGCACGCGACGGTCGCATGGCCCTGGAAGCTGATCTGGGATCGGCAGCCTGGACGCGATCAGCTGTACAACCTGGCGGACGATCCCACGGAACAGCACAACCAGATCGCGCGCCATCGCGAACAAGCAAGCACCTTGCGTCACGATCTTCAGGGCTGGCTGGACGAACGGATGCGCAGTGCGCAGCGTGTGCTGACGATGCAGGGCGCCGCACTTCCCGACGAAGGTCTGTTGCGTGCGCGGAGTGGCGACGCAAGCGCAGCCAGCGCGCTGGTCGATCTGCTGCAAGAGCCCGCGCAGTCTGTCCTGCACAGCGAAGCCAGCCGGCTGCTGGTGCGCTTGCGCTTGCCGGGGTCGCTGCTGCCCCGCCTGCGTCCACTGTTGCAGCACGCCGATCAACCGGTGGCGGATCGAGCGCACGTCGCGGCATTGAAGCTTGGCGCGAGCGGATCGTTGCCACGCGTGCTGCAGATCGCTGGCTCTGCCGTCGAGGATCTGGATCTTCGCCTGGCCGCCGCGCATGCGCTGATGCGCCTGCGACCGGTCAAGGCGCTGCACACCTTCGTCGATCTGATGGATCGCTACCAAGCACTGGGGGACTATCGGCACGTGCGGGAAGCGGTGCTGGCGCTGGGCACGCTGCGCGATCGGCGCGCGGTACCAGCCTTGCGCCGTCGCCTGGACAACGCGATGGTGCAGCTGGATGTGATGGCGGCGCTCGGTCAGATCGCAGCGATGGTCACTGTTGCTCCGCTCATCCATCACCTACAGCACGACGATCGGGTGCCGGCGCGCATTGCAGCGGCGCAGGCCTTGTCGCGGATCCCGACTCGTCAGGCGCGCGCAGCGCTGCGGCAAGCGGCCCGGCAGGATCCGGAAGCAATGGTGCGAAAGACAGCGGCCCAGCCGCGCTAGATTGCGAGATGCATTGCTGGGACGCCCCCGCGCCAAACCAAGCCTCAGGCTCGAAAGCAGGGCCTGCGCGAGTCGCTAGATCTGCTTCTTCCCGACGGACCAGATGAAGCCGTCGTACCAGAAGTGCAGCAGAGTAACGACCATCGTGATCGACCACAGGTTTTCGTGACGCAGGTCGACAACTTCGGCGCCAAGTCCGTAAAGCAGCAGCGAAGCCAGGTACAGCGCCAGCACCAGCGCCTTGTGCTTGCCCAAGCGCCCGAGCCGCGCGGCCAAGTGGCGTCCTTCGGTGGCCCACACCAGCGCCAGGTACTGCACGGCGTGGAACAGGTTCATGATGAAGAACGCTTCGCCCCAGCTATTGAAGCCCCAGGTGTACACCGAGCACGCAGCCGTCGACGCAAACAAGAACACCTTCAGCCCCGACACGCGATAACCCTGCCGGTGCAGACGGAAGTACGAGACGACGTAATAGACCAAGAACAGACCGACGCCGATCAGCGATCCCAGCACCAGCCAGCGTCGCCAGCGAACGGCATACACCGGGACGTTGACGAACAGCTGGGTGCCCAGCTCTTGATAGCCATCTAACTGGGCCAGGTGATCGATCAGCGTCACGCCTCCCACGATCGGCCCGGCATACAGGATCAGATTCAGCCAGTAGTCCAGGCGTCGCCCCACATCGGGTGGGTTGCCTGCATTGCGATCGTAGATGCGGCCAAAGCCAAACGTCTGCGCGCCGGAATGCCAGACATCCCACCAGACGGCAATCACCGTCGACGAAAGAGCAACCCAGGCCGACGAACGGATCGCCAAGAACAGCAGCACGGGGGCCAAGAAAAAGCGCAGCGGATGCAAGCGACGGATCGCGGGATTGCCGTGACTGCGCAATAGGGCCGCGACCAAGTGTGCGTGGATCAAGATGCCCACGACGAAGCGGGTGCCGGTCTGATCGCTGCCGCTGATGCGAAATGGGTGCGTGGACAACGCGGTGCGCGACAGCAGAATGCCAAGCAGCA
>JAYRFD010000598.1:0-1682 GCA_041908565.1 Polyangia bacterium
CACGGCGATCAGACGGTCAAAAGCGCTTAGGATGCCGTCGTGCGTGGCGGCTTCATCCAGCAGCAGGGTGATGTTCTCTTCGGGGAAGTCGAAGCGCTCTTGCAGCACGGCCTTGTAGCCTTGCGCGTCGTTGACCCCGCCATCCAGATCCACGTCGCCCAAGAACGGGTACTTGTTGATGCCGATCAGAAGCGCCCAGCGCGTCGCGTGCGCCGGGGACGCAAACGGCAGTCCATCTTGCGAAAAGAGCTTCATCCGGGTTCAGGCCGCGCGGCACAGACAGGGCGCAGCCCATTGAAAGTACCACGTTTTCCGACGATCGATGCGGTCGGCTTGCCTGCCCTGCGCACGCAATTTGTGCCCCCCCTTTTGGCCCAGGCTGCGTGACCTGGCGATGCTCAGACGCCGGCGTGTTGCAAGGTTCTGGGACCGATCCAATCAGTCCAGGCAGGGGGGGCGCATACGCTGCGGTCGTGCTGGGCCTTCGTCTCGAGCCGGCAGGATCGACTGCAGATACGCGAAGTCGCTGTCGCAAAACACAGCGGGACCAGCGCCGGCTAGTTCAGCCCGTTCACGGAAGCTGCGCAGGCCGCCGGGGTTCATGATGCGGCCAGGCAGCTGACCGTTGTTGTGATAGCTGCCCGACTTGCTAAGCGGGTTGGCCAGGCCCAGGCTGTGACCCAGCTCGTGCGTCATCGTCGTGCCGATCAGGTTACCCAAGACCAGAACCGCGCAGGCAATGACCCGAGCGCGGTCGCTGCGCAGCGCCGGACAGATCGATCCGTTGCTCAGCGCGGGAATGCCGGCCACTTCAGCCAAGGCCGCAACTTCCCCGCCTTGGTCGGGTCGCAGCGGATCGAAGATGTCATCAAACAGCTCGGCATCTTGGGGCGGAATCTTGATCTTTTCGACGCGGCCCGGGTGATCCGAAAAGCCCAAGAGCTGCTCTGAAAACACACCGCCATACCCGGGCGATCCGTCGCTTTGCGTGACGGCGTTGACTCCGCCGATGCGGTCGTACAGGCGAGCGTTGCCCAGGTCGCGCCCCGGCGTGTTGTCGTACCCCAGATAGCCCAGCCCATTGGGATCGCTGCCGCCGATCTCCACGAAGGCATAGTGGGCGAAGTCCTCGGGCGGCTGGTAGTCCGGATCGACCTCGCGGAACTCAAGCGCCAAGCCCTGGTAGTCGCGACGCGCCACATCCAGGACACGGGCCCGCACGGCGCGATCGACGGCGCGCAGACCGTACAGGCGAAGGCTTTCTTGATACGACGCCAGGAACGAAACCAGGACAAGCTGCTTGGGGCGCAGCAAACGCAGCGTCAGGTTGGCTGACTTGCTTTGCACGGACTCGGTACCGAAGCGCAGAGACAGGCTGGCACTGCCGCTGAATGTGCCGCTGACTTGACGCAGCCCGCCGCGCGGCGCCAGCGCCTGACCCAAGGCATCGGCTTCGTCCAACACATAGCGACCGACCGGCCCGTTGGGATAGCGAGGCAGCCACTCAACGACGACATCCAGATCGACCGGCAGAACGATGGGCGATCCATCCAGCGTGAACTGCCCGCGCAGACGCAAGATGGTGACCTGTCCGGGCACCGCACGCGGCGCAGTCCCCGTCGGCCCATCGGAACCGATGGTCGGATCCGGCACAAAGCGCGTCGATCCGCCGATGAAGCCGG
>JAYRFD010000599.1:0-2533 GCA_041908565.1 Polyangia bacterium
AGATCAAAGACAGCGGCAGCGATCCCACGACCGGCTTCAACCATCTTTCGTTCTACCGAACCGTCGCGAACGCTCTGCAGGTTCGCGGCTTCTGATGCGAAGACGCGGCGCGCACGGTCCGCTGCGCGCACACGCTGCGCTCGGGTTCCTGGGACCGCTGCGATCGACGTCGGCGTGTTGCGCATGCTGGCTCGCGCTGGCCGTGTCGATCGCTTGCGTAGGCTCTTGGGGACCGCTGGAACAACGGCGTGGCCATCGCGAACACAGCGGGCCAAGGCCCGCGTGATTAGTAGGTTCTCCCGACGGAGACAACCAGATCGGGGCGGTCTTTTCGCAGCGCTTGTGCCTGTTCACGCAGCGCGGGCTTGTCTTCGCGCAGGCCCAGCCAGCGAAGCTGCGGCAGGTCCTTCAGCGGCGAAAGATCGTCGATCGGTGTGCCGGTCAGATCGATGCGCTGCAGCCGTTTCAACGCGCGAAGCGGACGCAGGTCGCGAATGCGCGTACAGCTGAGATCCAGCTCTTCCATCGCAGCCAAGCTGTGCAGCGGCTGCACATCGACGACCTGGCTGTGATGCAGCGACAAGCGACGCAGCTGCTTCAGTCCAGATAGCGGTCGCACGTCGGTCAGGTCGGTCTCCTCCAGCGACAGCTGCTGCAGTGGGTGCAGTCCAGAAAGCGGAGCCAAGCTGCCCAGCTTAAGAGCCTGGATGAACTCGATCTCGCCCGAGATCAGCGACAGATCGCGCAGCTGTGTTAGGCAGGCGAGCGGAGACAGATCCAGAGCCTTCACATCGGCTCCCAGCCCTGCGCGCTGATAGCACTGCAGCTGGCTGGTGTCGCGAGGCCAGCTCTTGCCACAAAAAAGGATGCTCGCGCTGCCGGAACAGACGGACGAAGCTGTTGTTGTTCCCGCTACGGTTGCTGTCGCCGTCGCTGTCGCTGTCGCGGCGTAGGAAGGCGGAATGGGGTCATGCGGCAGCAGCTGATCTGGGGCCAGAAGCAGTGCGCAGGTGCAGCTTGCCCAGGCCGCAAGGGCAACGATTGGGCTGCGAATGCGCCAACCCCGACCCTTGTGTGCTGCCTGGTCTGTGGCCATGCGATCGATCTTGCGTCGACGCGCGCGGCGGAACAAGCAGTTCGCTGTGTGGGGCTCGCGGCCTTTATCGCGCGGGGCTGTGATCGGCTCTTCGACGCCACAGCCACATGTCTGTCGATGAATAGGGCGTGGACGGAAGCTCGGCTGTGGTGACGAAGCCATAGCGACGATAGAAGTCCATGGCATCGCGAGTTCGCAGCCAGATCCGGGCGCACTCACGGACGCGCGGATGATGCAGCAGAAGGCGCAAGAGCGCATGGCCCAGCCCACGGCCGCGATAGGGTGCCGCGACGATCACGTCATAGATCAAGGCGTACTAGCCGCCGTCGCTTAGCGCCCGCGCCGTTGCCACCAGCTGACCGTGCGCATCGCGTGCGCCAACCCAGGCCGCTGATCCCAGGTGCGATCGGCGCAGCTCATCGTCGGTGGGCCAGCTGTTCCAGTACGCGTCCCGCAGCAAGGCCACGGCGGCATTCACATCGGCTTCCCCCAATGCACAACACAGCTGCGTGTCGTCCGGACCGCGCAGAAAATCCGGCAGCGCGGCCAGGCCTTCATCGGCGCGCAGGCGGGCTGCGACCTTGTCGATGGCCTGCGGATCGCTTACCGATCCGCGCTGCCACATCTGTTCCAAGACGCGCCGCAGATCTTCGGGCGGGCGGTTCTGGCCCAGCTTGGCCTTGCCGTCGATGTGCTGCAGCGACAACCGCAGGATCAGCACGCCCGCGACGGCTTTTCGATATCGCGGATCGTCGGCCACGATCGCAACGTACCCGCCTTCGGGCTGATACTTCTGCATCAGCGCCTGCAAGGCCGCGGCCTTTTCATCGGCGTCGTCGACGTCCTCGATGACTCCGTGAACCTGGGCGCTTTCGTAATAGGTTGTCGCGGGACAGGCGCGCTCGGGATCCAGAAAGTAGCTGGGGATCTCGGCCACGATCTCTTCGGCGCTGACCACGGCCTGCCGACCCACGGATTCCATCTTTTCGCCGGCCGGGGCGCCGTGAAAGTACAGGTGGTCGCCCAGCACCACCGCGTGCAGCGCGCGCAGAAGCGGCTGTCCGTCGACGGTGGTGGCTGCCAAGTGAACCGTGCGAGCACGCGAGAGCAGGGCCCGCGCTCGCTGCGAGTCCATGCGGTAAATCTCCTTGCGCATGGGAAAAGCCTGCTCCTAATCTGGACCTGCCAAAAGATCCAGTTTTAGAAAAAGGAATAGACCAGTGGGACAGCACCGACGAGAGCTTCCCCTGGGGCTGCCGTGGTCGCAGGCCGCGCCCGCAGCCCCGGTGACCGATTCGCCCAAGTTCCTGCAGCTGGCGGAAGCCCTGATCGCCGACATTCGACGGGGTCGTCTGCAGCCCGGTGACCGCTTGCCTGGCAGTCGGTCGCTGGCGGTTTCGCTGGGGGTGCATCGCAACACGGTGCTGGCAGCCCTGG
>JAYRFD010000600.1:0-5253 GCA_041908565.1 Polyangia bacterium
GGTCGTCGCGTCGTTGCCTGTCCCTGCGCACATGGGGCCTGATAAGCTCTCGTCGATCGCTCCTCGCATGAAAGAGAACATCCATGTCGTCTGCCTCGCGCAAGAGTGCTGGTGTCCCGTCCCGCCGTGTGGCGCGCAGCGTGCCCGCGGCCCCTCGCTTGCCCAGCCTGCCCAAGCTGCCCGAGCCGGCTGAAAAGACCATCTCGGAAGTCGCAGAGCAGACCGGCGTGCCGATCGCGACCATCAAGTTTTACATCCGCGAAAAGCTGCTGCCGCGTCCGCGTGTGGCCGGGCGCACCGTCGGTCGCTACGACGCCGCCTTCGTGCAAAGGCTGGAGCTAGTGCGCGAGCTTCGCAGCCGCTTCCGCTTGTCGCTGCGCGAGATCGGCACGCTGCTTTCCGAAGCTGGATCGACCAGCACCCTGACCGAGATCGAGCTTCGCCTGCTGAACCGCGAGCGCATCGACGGCGCCATCGATCCCACGCATGCGCAGCCACCGGTGCCCGCCAGCCGCTTGGTCGAACGCAGCGGCCTGCCGCCCGAAGACATCGCAGAGCTAATCAAGTGCGGCCTGCTGACGCCAATCAAAGTCGATGGCGCCTTTGTGTACGCCGAACGCGACGCGCGCATCGCGGACGTCGTCGGGGCGCTGCGCAGCTCGGGATATAACCAGCGCTTGGGCTTTGCGATATCCGATCTGCGGCGCTACGTCGAAGCGCTGCGCACTTTGGTCGTCCGCGAAGTGGAACAGTTCGACAACCCCGCGCTGTCCGATCTGCCCCGGGACGAGATGCTGAACCTGATCGGCCAAGGCGTCTCGCACATCGACGTGCTGCTGTCGCTTCTGCACAAAAAACTGCTGCTGGCGGCCGTGCACGATCGACTGGACGCCGCGGCGCAGTCGCGCATGGCTCCGACGCTGCCAGAGCCCACTCGGCGGACGGGCGGCAAGACCAAAGCGTCACCGTAACAGGCAGAGCACATGCCCATGCTGTGGCTGTTCTTCCACGCTCTGCTGACGCTTTTGGCCGTCGACCCGGCAGGGCCGCTGCCGGCAGGCTTTTCCCCGACGCAGGCCATGCAGCTTCAATCCGACGAGAGCCTGCGCATGTTCAAGCGCAGCCAGCGCGATCCCAGCGCGCCGTATCGCGCCTTGCTGATCGTGCGCAAGGACAACAGCGTGACGCTGCGATCACTGCGCCATGCCGCGCGCTTCACGCTCAACGCGGACCAGCGCACCGACCTGGACGAAGCTATCGCGGGCTTCGATCTGCGTGCGTTTCGCAAGACCCCGCGCGCCAACCGAAAGCCACCCAGCGAACAAGGCGATGTCGACTACTTCGTCGTGTTTCGTCGCCGCGGATCGATCGTGCGCTGGAGCAACACGCAGTTCGACTTCCCGCGCCCCGATCCCCTGTTCGACTGCCTTGAGGTCTACGAATACCTGGCCCGCCCGCCCGATCCGCAGCGTTCGTCCGACTGAAGAAAAGAACGACCAAAGAACGACCAAAGAACGACCAAAGAACGAAGCGATCAACACGAAGGTTGACGGGGCCGCGGTGGCTGGAAATGATGGCCGCCATGTCGCGGAAATCCGGGCTGGTTTCGTCCATTGCAGCACTTGGGATGTTCACCGCGGGCTGTGGTTCCCCGCCAGAGGAGCCGGCTCCGATGGGACCCTGCGATCCCGATCGGCAGGCCTGTCACTTCGCGCACGACTTTGGCGCGGCAGAGGTCAAAGCCGGCGAAGAGATCAGCGACCTTTGTTTTTCGTGGACGGTCGGCAACACGTCCGAGCTTCTGGTGAACAGCACGGAGCTAAACAACGACGGTGCCTACCACCACTCGAACTGGTTCTTTGTTCCCGAGACAAGCTTTGTGCACCCGGATGGGCACTTCCCGTGCCGCGAGATCCACTTCGATGAAGTGACGGCCGCGCTATTGGGTGGCGTGCTGTTCGCGCAGAGCACGCAGGCCGAAAATGAAGTGCAGCGCTTCGCCCCCGGCGCCGTCGTCCGCGTGCCAGCCAATGCGCGCATCCTCGGCAGCGTTCACCTGCTGAACGCGTCGCCCAAGGATCGCAAGACCGGGCTGCGCTTGACGATGCACACGCTGCCTCCGGATCAGGTGACGGTGCCGCTGACGCCGTTCCGCTTGACGTACTACGACCTGCACTTGCCGCCGATGCGGCGCACCGAAGTCGGGGGCAGCTGCGATCTGCGCACGCCCTACGAAAAGCGAATCGGCGAGCCGTTCCGCATGCACCTTTACTTCGTGCTGCCGCACTACCATCAGCTGGGTCGACGGTTCCGGCTGCAGCTTTTGGGCGGGCCGCGCGACGGCCAGACGCTGTTCGACTCGCGAGCGGAAGTTGGTGAGCCGGGCGGCATGGCGTTCGATCCTGCAGTCGATCTGTCGCAGGCCGATGGCTTCAAGTTCAGCTGCACGTTCGACAACCCACGAAGCAGCGAAGTGAAGTGGGGCATCGGCGATCAAGAGATGTGCGAGATGCTGGGCTTCGCCGATTCGCAGGCGGCCTTCGACGCCGTCGTTCAGCAAGGCCAGCCATTGGGTGGATCGGATCCCAGCGGTACCACGCAGTTCAGCGGCCCCTGCAACGTCGCGGCCTATCGCGTTCGTTAGGCAGTCGTGCCCCCATCTGGCTGAGGGCGCTGCTGCTCCGCCGCTGTGAACTTGGCCGGTGCGGGTGCGGACTGGGCGGTGCTTCCCTTTGCAGCCCGCAAGATTTCTTGCAGGGACGACTTGCCGGGGTCGCTGTTCTCGCAGGCCTCGACGAGAAGTGTGCGCTTGAACCGTGGCCTAGGGACGGGCAGCAAGGCCGGCCAGAAGCGGCCAGGTCTGATCCAGATGACTGGTCTGCACCGGACGCCCCGCAAAGTCTGAGTAATCGCGAGCGTCGATTCCCGCGGGGTTGTGTGGCCGTCCGTTGACCAACACCATGTGCAGACACCACGGGGCTCCGGCGCTGCAGCCCGCGCCATCGGCGGACACCGCGACGGAGCCGGCGCGCGGCACAAACGAATACGCCAAGTTGATCATGGTGGTGGCGTTGGGTGACTTGGTGCCTCGACTGTCTTGTGCGTGCACGAAGAAGGTCCTGTACAGCTTGTTCACGTCGGTGCGCGTCAGGCCGCCTGCTCCGTCGAGGTTGTAGTAGACCGTTTTGTCTAATAGCTTGCCGGACGGATCTAGGCTGCCGTCATAGACAAAGCCGAAGAGCTCGTTGGCGACATACGAACCGCTGGAGTGCGAAGCGACCACGACCAGCTGGGTCGATGGGACGATGCGCGGCAGCAGATGCGCGATGAGCTTGGTGTTGCCGATCTCGCGACGCGAATAGGTCACATCGGCTGGGCCACGCACCGCGTACAGCCAGCCGACCTGCAGCCGGCTCAAGCGTGCGGCGTACAGCGCTTCCACCCACGCCTTGGCCTGATCGTCGCCGATGTTGTACCCGGCATAGCCAACAAAGACGTTGCTGCCGCTGCCGGTCGCACGAGCGCTTACGCCCACACCCAGCGTCTGCCAGGTCGCGCGAAGCTCGGCGGTCTGCGATGCGTGCTCGCTGTCTGGGGGGCTTGGCTCGACGGCAGAAGACCCATCGTCGACCCCGCAGGCAAGCAGGCCAGCGGCCAGAAGAGACAGCCAACCGCTGGCTCGCAGGCCTGGCTGTCGCGGCGTAGGCGATGGCAGATCGCGCTGCCAACCCAGCGAATCGACAGCGCTTGATCGTCCGTTTTGTGCGGCGAAAAAAGTCATCGAGCAGCTCCTGGTTTGGGGGGAAGGGGAACGCGGAAGTGCGGGCGTGGATCGGATCAGCGAATCGCGCTCAAGCAGATTGCGCTCGAGCGGATCGGAAGCGATTGAATCGCGATCGGGCGAATCTTGATCGGGCGGATCGCGATCGAGCAGCGGATGATCGGGGCGACGATGGGGCGCGGATTTATTCACCACGCAGCAAGCGATTCAGTGCGTCTTCGTCGAGGATCGCCACGCCGTTCTTTTCTGCGGCCTTGCGCTTGTCGTCCCCAGGATCGCTGCCCATCAGCAGATAGCTGGTCTTGCGGCTGACGCTGCCGACGCACTTGCCACCGGCCGCTTCGATGCGGCGCTGGACTTCGCCGCGAGGCTGCGACAGGGTGCCGGTGATGCACAGGGTCTTGCCGACCAGTGCACTCGACGTCAGAGCTCGCTCGGGTTCCTTAGGCGACACGCCGGCTGCCAGAAACTTCTTCAGCAGAGCATGCGTCGATGGCTGCGCCAGATAGTCGCGGACGGCGCCCGCTCGCTCTTCTCCGAAGCCATGAATCGCGGCGAGCGTGGCAAACACCTGCTCGGGCGAGTGCTGCAGCAGGTGCTCAAGCGAACGGTAGCTGTCTGCGATCTTCTGCGCCCAGACTTCCCCGATCAGCGGGATGCCAAGCCCCGTCAGAAATCGGCTGAGCGTCGCGTCCTTCCGGCTTTTTTCCAGCGCTGCCAGCAGGTTGTCGGCGCTCTTTGCGCCCATGCGCGGCAACGACAGAAGCGAGTCGCGCTGCAGCGAATACAGGTCTGCCAGATCGTGCACGAGGCCACGGTTCACCAGATCTGCTCCCAGCTTTTCGCCAAAGCCTTCGATGTTCATGGCCGCTCGATGACAGAAGAACGTGATGGCTTCGCGCAGCTGGGCAAACGACACCCCCTTGCCTTGCAGGGCTTGTTCGATTTCGGCCAGTGTATGCGGCTGATGGTCTGCCAGAAAATCAAGAATCGGGGTATAGATGGACTCATTCAGCGAGGCCTCGCCCACGCTGCCAGAAACCTTCAGGCTGACCGCCGTCTGCGGAGTCGTCAACACTACCCGTTGCGCACGCTGCAAGGAGGCCAGCTGTGTCGGCGCCAGCTTGCGCGGCCCTTTGACCCAGTAGTCACGCCGGAACTGCTGGTTCACCACAAAATCACGCACGGTTTCCCGGAACATCGGGTCCGCAATCCCCTTGAGCAGACCCTGTTGCTCTGCCGTCAGGTTGATGGGGTCGATCTGGTCCAGGTAGTGCGCCGAAATGGCGTAGCTCAGTTTGGCCGGTGCCAACCACTCGGCCATCTCGGCAAAGTGCATGGGCGCCCAGTCACGGTTGAAATATTCATGCGCCAGATAGTTGCGGTTGTGCTCGCGCAGTTTCTTGAGACGCTCGGGAATCTGTGTGTTGGCACGGGCATACGCCGGATTGACCGCCAGCAGCTTGTCGGCA
>JAYRFD010000601.1:0-1597 GCA_041908565.1 Polyangia bacterium
CCGAGCAGCACCGACGAACACTCAGCATCGGCTTCGGCGACAGGTGCGACGGCTGAGGGGGGATCGACCTCACTTGGCGGAAGGTGGTTGCAGACACGCTGCCTATCTTACGGCAACCTTGCGGACTTTCGGCGGATTTTTTCGACGCCAGACCCGACGAAGACCACCGCCCGCGCCGACCTTTCAGAAGAAGCCGGGCCATCGACTTTGCTGTCCGCTTGTCTTGTACCTGGTCCGTCGCTGGTCGCTTGCAGAATAAATCGAGGCGGGTGCAAAGGCTGGGAGAAGCGGTTGCCCAGGTGCCCAGCGTCCGTGGCTACGGCAGAGGAGGGCGGCGCGGTTGTCGCCGTTGTCTTGCCCGAACCTGCCGCGTATAGTGCGCCTCCGATGAACCGTCGTGTTCTGAGTCCGTTGTCTCGCTTGCTTCCCATTGGTCTTTTGGCATGGGCCGCCCTGCTTGGCG
Source organism: Polyangia bacterium (assembly GCA_041908565.1). Taxonomy (GTDB): domain Bacteria; phylum Myxococcota_A; class Polyangia; order Palsa-1104; family JAEUJZ01; genus JAEUJZ01. The sequence goes on from JAYRFD010000601.1 coordinate 464, forward strand.
CAGGCTGCACGCGGCAGATTGGCGATACCTGCAAGACCAACCTCGACTGCAACGTCACGATTTCCAACGCGTTCTGCGACCTGGCTTCGCCCCAGGGGTACTGCACGATCGAGGGCTGCGACGCGACAAGCTGTCCCGATGGATCGACCTGCGTGCGCTTCTTCACCCTGCGGCGCGGAGACGGCACCTGCGATGCCAGCCGTCCCTGCCGCACCGGAGAGCGCTGCCTGTGCGACGACGAAGCCTGCACGCGCGCCTACTGCGCGTCCGAGTCCAGCGAGCGACGCTGGTGCATGCACCGCTGCGAAGTCGATGGCCACTGCCGCGAAGGCTATAGCTGCCGGGCAAGCGACCAGGGCGGTGCGGTGTCGGTGACGCGGCGCGGCGACGACGGCGTCCCCTATTCGCCCATCGAGCGCTTCTGCGCCCCGGCCCCCGGAATCTAGCCGTCCTGGGCCCATTCATGCTCTTGCGCTTCGTCGGATATCGGTACTAGGCAACCCATGGCTCGTCGCGGTCTGCGAGACACGCTGCTTGTCGCCTGGGCTCTGCGCATCGTCGAGGGCGTCTTCACGACGTCCTGGCGTCTGCGTCGCTATCTGCTGCGGCGCTTTGTGTCCAGCCTGGTCTCGGTGGCTGGTGCCGTGGTCCTGACCTTCCTGTTTCTGCACATGATTCCTGGCGACCCCGTCGACAACCTGCTGGGCGACGACGCGCGCCCCCAGGACAAGATCGAGCTTCGCCAGTGCCTGGACCTGGACCAGACACTGCCCGTGCAGTTTGGGCGCTTCGTCCGCAGCATCTTCGACGGCACCTTGGGCTATAGCTGCCCCGACCGCAAGACGACGGTGGCCGCCCGCGTCCGCAAAGTCTTACCGTCGACGATATCGTTGGCGATTGCAGCGATGGCGGTGGCGGTGCCGCTGGCCTTGCTGATCGGAATTGCGGCCGCGCTGCGCGTTCACACGCGCTGGGATGCGCTGCTGACGGCGATCGCGCTTTTGGGCATCAGCCTGCCGGCCATGTGGTTGGGACCAATGCTGCTCAACCTGTTCTATGTGCAGGTGCCGATCTTGCCGGGGCCCGGTGAAGACACGGGGCGGCTGCGCGGTCTGCTGCTGCCGGCGGTGATGC
>JAYRFD010000602.1:0-2245 GCA_041908565.1 Polyangia bacterium
CGGAACATCCTGCCGCCCGTACTGCCAGCCCAGATGTTGGTCGCGCTTTCGCCCCACATCGAATACATCGGCGCGCCCATGTAGATCGGAGACCAGCGCGTGCCATCCCACTGCATGACATAGTTGCTGCTGGACATTGCCCACGCCTTGTCGGGTGCCGCGGCGTACAGCGCGGTCAGGTCGTAGGACGACGACACCATGACCTGTGTCCAATCGGTGCCGTTCCAGTGCGTGATGGTGCCGTTGTTGGTGGCGGCCCAGACATCGTTGGGCCCGCTGCCGTGGATGGCCTGCAGAGTATCCGTCAGCTTGCTGTCATACGGCTTCCATGCAGTGCCGTCCCAGCGCATCAGCCAGCCCCCCTCGCCAGCGGCCCACAGGTTGGTCTCGGACGTCCCCCAGGCGGCGCGGATGTGCCGACGCGATCCCTGGGCCACGTCCTCCCAAGGCGGGGCGCCGGTCCAGCGCTTGATGGTGCCGCGTTCCCCCACCGCCCAAATGGAATTCGCCCCCGATCCCCAGACGCCCAGCAGGGAATAGTCCAGCGCTCCCGGTGGCGACACCACGGACCAAGCGGTGCCGTTGTACAGCAGGATGACGCCCTTTTCTCCGACGGCCCAGATGTTCTTGTCACCCGTGCCAAAGACGCTGTTTAGGCGACCGGTCATGCCCGAAGCGACCGCAGTCCACGACGAGCCGCTCCACTTGCTGATCGCCCCGCCGTCGCCGACAGCCCACATGTTCTTGCCGTCGATGCCGTAGACATCGCGAGCGTTGTACGGCAGCGCCGAATCGTTGGCGTACGACCATGCGGTGCCGTTGAACTTGCAGTAGTACCGTCCCGCGCCGAGCGCCCAGACCTCGTTCGGGCCGGTGCCCCAGATCGTGTACAGGTCATAGCCGGTCCCGCAGGTCTTGGATGCATCCCACTTGGTGCCGTCCCAGCGTAGGATGGCCGCGTCCGCCCCGACGGCCCAGACCTCGGCGCTGTTGCCCCAGATGGCGTACAAGTTGGTGGTGATGCCGCTTAGCTGCGGTTCCCACTTCACGCCGTTCCAGTGCACGATGGTCCCGGACTCACCGACGGCCCAGATGTCGTTGGCAGCGCGGCCCCACACGTTGTACAGGCGGTTCTGCGTGCCGGATGCGCTCTGCGACCAGGCGGCGCCATTCCAGTGCAAAATGGTGCCCATGTCCCCGACGGCCCAGGCGTCCGTGGCGCTGATCCCCCAGACGCGCTGGATGTCGTTGCCTTGCGGCAGCGGGTTGTTCCAGCACCAGTTGGGATCGCTACACACCTTGTCCAAGTTGGCGCGCTTGTTGAACGTGACTTTGACTTCCTGTTTGCCGTTGGCGGTCAGCGTGCACGTCGGTGGGTTGGCTGCCGGATCGGCCCCCATGCAGGCCCCGCCCCAGCCGCCGAACAGAGAATTTCCGTCGGGCTGTGCGGTCAGGACGACCTTCTGGCCCTCTGCGAAATTGGCGGCACAAGCAGCACCGCAGTTGATGCCCTGAGGCGCCGAAGTCACGACGCCAGCCCCCATACCCATCTTGCTGACAGCGATCGAGGGCTTGCTGGGATCGACCATCGATCCGTCGCTTTCGCCCATATCGACCACGGGATTGGGATTCGGCGGTGGGTTGTCTTTGCCGCCTTCCGAGCAGGCTGAAAGCCCCAGCGTCCCCAGAAGGCCCAGCACCAGGCCCCACCCGGCCATTCGACCGAGGGCCGACCGGGAACCTACGATCTCAGTCGACGGGCCACACGTCGACGGGCCACACAATGAGAGCTTTTCATCCGCAGTCGCGAGCAAATCCTGGGCCCGCTGTTGCTGATTCTTCGTCCTTGGCATTTCGCGTACACACCACATGGAACATTCCTCCAAAAGCGGGCAGATTATTTCCCACACTGTCCGGCTATGTGCGCGCAAATTTTCAAGAAACTGCCTCGTCGCCCTTGTGCAACCGGTAGCGCCGGGGATGGCTTAGCACGGGCGGCGCGGCGAGCCATCTTGGGGCTGGTTCTGTGCGGAGCCCTGCTTCTGCTGCTGACCGCCTGCCAACGAAGCGATCCCAGCGTCGCAACCGGTCGGCCGGACCCCAGCCAGTCGACTGCACTGCAGGCCCCAAGTCAGCGTCCCTTGCGCGTCGCCGCTGCCGCGGATGTCGAGCCTGCCTTTGTTCTGCTGGGTGATCTGCATCGGCAGCGCAGCGGTCGCCAGGTGGTCTTCAGCTTTGCCGGATC
>JAYRFD010000603.1:0-1727 GCA_041908565.1 Polyangia bacterium
GGTCAGGATGAAGTAGTTCTCGGGGAGCAAGCGACTGCCCACGTTGACGGTCGCCGCCGGGAAGTCCCAGTCGATGCGGTGTCCCAGGTACGGTCGCAGGTCTTCGATGACGAACTTGGCGAGCTGAAACAGAGTCTCCAGCTGCTGTTCCGTCGGAAGCTGCAGCAGGATGGCGGGCACCAGCCCGCTTGGCAGGGTGGCGGTCATCGGAAGCGGGAACTGGGGCGGGGGGGGCACCAGCATGTTCCAGCCGCGCATGTCGACGCACTCCCGTCCAGCTGGGCAGCTTTGGCCTCTATCGGGATAGTAGGCGTTGGTATAGGTGCCTTGCTTCCCCGACGGGACGAACGTGCCATTGGCAATCTCAACCGATAGCGAGCGCTGATCGACATAGGTCGAGCCCGCGCCGTCCGCCCAGGTGTTGAGGTCCCGTAGCTGATACACCACGCCATCGCCATCGATGAAAAACGTCGGCAGGTTGCCGCCGTCATTGCGAAAGCCGCTGGGTGCTCCGGTTTCATGCACGACGAAGGCGACGACATCGCGCATCGACGAAAACGGAGAACCCGGCTTGTGGTGTCCGTCTCCGGGGAATCCGATGCCGCCGGGGGTGCCCAGCCGCTTGCTGGGATCGCACTGATCGCGCAGATAGGTCCAGTTGCGCAGAGTAAACGGCGCCTTTACTGGCAGCAGGCCGCCCTTGTAGATCGGCAGCGAATAGTCGGCAGGGCGGTCATGCTGGCAGGTACAGCCGGCCCGGCTGGTGCACTGACCCGTCGGCGCGGCGGCGGGCGCCAGCGGTGTAGCGGCCACGGGGGCCGGGGACGCCGTGCCCAGATAGGACGCGGTCGCGAACGGCGCCCCGATCGCGCGCTCGCTAGCGATGTCATACGCGATGGCTAGCTCTCCCTTGAACAGCAGGACCCTGCCGTCTCCGGTATTGACGGCCGCATCGATACCGGTTTGAAACGGAACGCCGGGCCAGCCGGCAGCGATGGGCTTGGGATAGCCGGGATCGGCTCGATCGCTTGCGATGTCGTAGCGGACGTATTCCGCCCCTTTGAAGAAGTACGCCTTGCCGTTGTAGGCGACGGCGGCGTCGATATCGGCCGTCCACGGCAGGCCAGGCCAGCCCCCGGCAATGGGCTTGGGATAGCCCGGATCGCAGGCGTTGCGATCCATGTCGTAGCGAGCGTACTGGCTGCCAAAGAACAGGTACTGCTTGCGGTTGTCAAAGCGTACAGCCGCATCGACCGGGCCGCTGACGCAACCCCAGCTTCCTGCGATGGGCTTTTCCTCTACAACGCGACCGACGCTGCGCTTGTGATGCTGATACGTGCCACGGGGAGTGAAGTGATAGGTGCTATCGCCATCCCACTCGGTCACCGAGCGCTGTCGCTGCGCGGCGGCAGGCCCGGCCCAGACACCGCTGACCACCCCGAGCACGGCCAAAGGAAGGTTCCTCGTCTTGCCGATTATCGCGTAGGCCAGGCAGCGCAGAAAGACGCTCTGTGTGGCGCAGGAAGAAGAATGATTGTCTCTACATCATCGATCCGTCGTTGTTGGCCGTCCGTCGCACCGTCCTCGCTTTCGTCAACATCGGCCCGGCGTTCGCCAGCCAGGGCAGCGCTCAGCGAGCGCGGGGCTAGCGATCACGCCTGCGGTGCTGGAGGCCGACCAAGTTCAGGGAAGGTTCAGCTTGAACAGCATCACCAGCGGACCGCGAC
>JAYRFD010000604.1:0-1567 GCA_041908565.1 Polyangia bacterium
CCACGTCCACCGACCGGAGCCCTAGAGCATGGGATGCCAGCCGATGTGCGCGCGCACTATGCCGACGCTATGGCGACGGTGAAAGCGGGGAATTTCCGTCGAGCTCTGCCCTTTCTGCGCGAGGCGCGGGCGCTCTGTTACCGATCGATGCAGGATGGCCCGTTGCCGCGTGCGCTATCGCTGCGCCACATGATCCGCATCGCATACGTCGAAGAGGAGCTGAGCGAGCTGGCAGCCATCGACGAGTTCCTGGGCCGAAGCATGGAACGGGCCGAAGACCGAGCCGCGCTGCTGCAGGCCCGCGCCATCTTGCTGCACAACATGTTCCTGGCGGTCCGCAGCTTCAGCCACAAGCCCCCCAAGCAGCTTCTGGGACGGGCGATTCAGGCCTATGAGCTGGCGGTCGCCGAGCCCGGCCGATCGCTGACCCACCTGCAGATCGGCTATGCCGCGCTGCTGGCCGAACGCGGTGACCTACGCGAAGCCCGCGCCGTCTTCAACCGCTTGACCGAGGCAGACCTGCAGTCGGAAACCTTGGATCTGGCCGTGGCGTACTACTACACGGCGATCGGCGATGCGCCTCGGGCGATGAACCGCTTGGCCGAAGCCGCTCGACGCGATGGTTGGGCGCGCGGAGGCCCAAATCGCGATGGCGTCTCGGCCCGTCACCAAGCGTATCGCATGCACGATTTCGATCGCCTGCGCGATCACCCACGCTTCCAGGAACTGATCAGCGGTCCCGAAGAACGCACGCTGGGCCTGCAGTCCCCCGGGCTTCCGACGGGGCCGGGCCGCCTGCCGATGCCCGTGCCGCGGCCTTAGAAGAACTTCGCCTGACACTGCCCAGCCTCGCAGGTGATGGCCTTGAGCTGGGCGCAGTCATACAGGCAGTTGTTTCGGGCATTTCCCAAAAGCAGCCGACGGATGCGATCGGCTTCGTCCTTGCGTACGACGACGCTGCAGCCAAACGGGCAATAGCTGCCGATGTCGACACAGTCTGATGCCGCCGAGCACATCCCGGCGGTGCGAATTTCTTGCCGGATGGCGTCATCAGAGAGGCCGCAGGAAACGAAGAACAGCGTCGATAACAAGCTCCAGAGCTTCACGGAATGGTCCTTTCGCCCTGCGTACCGCAATTGGGAACCCATTGCATCCAAGATCCTTGCGCAGAAACGGGCTCCCTATGCGCGCCTATCTGTTAGACTGCGCGCACGGAGGACCAAGCATTGCAAGTGAGCAGCAAGACCGAGGAGAACCAGCTTCGTGACGACATTTATGGCGCCATCGACGAGGTCTCAGCAGCTCTGGAGTCGGCGGACCGCAGCGTTCAGCTAGCAGCAGCGCGCAGCGTCGACCCACTGGTGGCTCGTTACAACGAACTTGTGGGTGACGGAGCAACGCAGGCCGATCGCGATCGCCTAGAGCGCAGTCTGGGACGCCTACTAACCGATCTGCGTCGACGGGCTGCCCAGTTGCCGCAGCACATGTCCGGCGTCAAAGCCGAGCTAGCGGCCGACGTAGGGCAGCCATTCCTGCTGAACCGCGCGCCAAGCCCGTACCTAAAAGG
>JAYRFD010000605.1:0-2729 GCA_041908565.1 Polyangia bacterium
GGCAGGGCAAAGGCATTGATCGTGCGACGGTCGGAAAGGACATGGAACTGGAAGCGATACGGCGACGTGGCCAGAAGCGGAATGCGCAGCAGGCGCCGCCCCACGGCGTCGACATAGGGGGCGACGCTGGCGTCTTGTAGCTCGCCTCCGTGCCGCGCGATCATCATCGGGGCCGAGTGCAGGCCCAGGGCGATCTCTTGCTTGGGCGACAGCGCCACGCGCTGCACTTCCCCGGTGACGGGATTGCGCTGGGCTTGCCCGCAGTACCGCAGGCCACCGACAAGCGCGAGCACCAGCCCGACGATCAAGGGAATAGGTAGGGATCTCGACTGCATGGTCGCGGCTCCTGGCAACCGGTTGACGCTAACTTGGCCTCGCTGGGCGGCGGCGCAAGAGGGGCGTCCGGGGCAGGCTGCGGGGGGTACGGCTTCGCGATGCCCTGGGGTCTAAAGTAACCGACTGGGGTGGGAATCCCTGCCCTTGGCACCGGCGAAGCGAGGTGCACAAGACGCAGGGCAGGCCAGGCTCCGTCGAGGATTGGCGAAGCCCGCGGACTTGCAGGGCAATTCAGCGGGTCGGCCCGCGCTTTGCTGAGGACTATGAGCGTATCCGCGCTGCATCGATTCGGATGGCAGGCGGTTGTCGAGCGCGGCAACGCGCCCAGAAAAGTGAATACGCCATGACCCCAAACCTACGCTCCAAGACCTTTCGTTTTCATCGCGTTCCCACAGCAGTCGCCACGGCCTGGCTGTTTGCAGCGGGCTGTTCGCCGGCGGCGGATCCTGGCTCGCCGGGGGCGGATGCACTGGCGCAGAACCAGCTTCTGCTGAGCACGCCGGCGATTCAAGCCGCCGTCGCGCAGAGCACGTCCTATCTGCGGTCTTTGCGCGGCAGCTTTGGGCTGGATTCCACCCACGATTTTCGTCCGCGCAGTGTCGTCACCGATGAGCTGGGCAAGACGCACGTTCGTCTGGATCAGCTGTATCGCGGTGTGCGGGTCTGGGAAGGGGAAGCCATCGTCGCCGTGTCGCGGGAAAGCGCGGCGGACAACCTGATCTCTGAGCTGCGGTCGGGCATCGACATCGCGACGCAGCCGACGCTTAGCGGCACCGAAGCAATCAGCCTGGCGCGCACCGATCTGCGTCCGCAGGGCGAGTTCGTGCGGCCTCCCACCGTCGAGCTGGTCGTCTATCCACACATGGCCGAGCACGTGCGCGCAGAGCGCCTGCGCGGTCCCGAGGGCGAGCTGAACGCCGAAGACATCGAGCGCCGCGTCAGCCGCTATGCCTTGGCCTATCACGTCCACACCGAGCTGGAAAACGGCGCGGACGAGACGCGATACACCGACTTCCTAATCGACGCGCACAGCGGTGAAGTCCTCAAGCGCTGGAGCACGCTGTTTACGGCGGCCAGCAAGGGCTCGGGCACGTCGCAGTACAGCGGCACCGTCGAGCTAGGGACCGACACGGCGACCGGCGGCTTCGAGCTGCGCGATGTCGCTCGGTCGATGAACATCACCACGTACAACCTGAACCACGGCACCAGCGGCACCGGCGCCGTGTTCGCCGACACCGACAACAAGTGGGGCGACGGCAAGAACTATGTGTCGGGCGGGCTGACGACCAACGACAACGGACAGACGGCTGGCGTCGATGCGCACTACGGGACTGAAAGGACCTTCGACTACTACTCGATCGTGCACGGCCGCAACGGCATCGATGGGGCCGGCAAGGCCACATACAACCGGGTGCACTACAGCAGCAACTATGACAATGCGTTCTGGTCGGACGGCTGCTTCTGCATGACCTATGGCGATGGCCGATCCTTGACGGTGCTGACCAGCATCGACGTGGCCGGCCACGAGATGACGCACGGTGTCACGTCGCGCACGGCCAACCTGACGTATTCCGGGGAATCGGGCGGCTTGAACGAAGCCATGTCCGACATCCACGGCACCATGGTCGAGTTCTATTCGCGCGGCGGCAGCGGCGCCACCATCGGCAACACCGGCGGTAACTGGGACATCGGCGAGCAGCTGATGGCCAAGCCCCTGCGCTACATGATCAAGCCCAGCAAAGATGGGCAGAGCCGCGATGCCTGGTCCAACACCCTGGGCAGCATCGACGTGCACTTCTCGTCGGGACCTCTCAACCGCGCCTTCTATTTCTTGAGCCAAGGATCCAGCAAGACCAGCACCGACGAGGCATACAGCAGCTATCTGCCCGGCGGCATGACTGGCATTGGCAACGACAAGGCGGCACGCATCGCCTATCGCGCCCTGGCCACCAAGATGAGCGCCAGCACCAACTACGCCGGCGCCCGCACGGCCTTCCTGGCGGCGGCCACCGACTTGTACGGCGGAACCGGCGCCGAATACGCGGCGGTGCAGAACGCCTTTGCGGCCATCAATGTCGGCTCTCCTGCGGGTGGTGGCGGCGGCGATACCAAGCCTCCGACGACGGCTCTGACGTCTCCGGCGGCGGGCGCTGCGCTAAGCGGCTCGGTGACGCTAACTGCGACGGCCACCGACGATGTCGGCGTGACCAAGGTCGAGTTCTACGCGGGCTCAACGCTGCTTGGCACAGACACTTCCGCCCCGTACAGCCTTAGCTGGAACACGGCCACCATCGGGAACGGAACGCACTCGTTGACCAGCAAGGCCTATGATGCGGCGGGCAACTCGGCAGCTTCGGCGGCCGTCAGCGTGCGCGTCAACAACATGGGCGGTA
>JAYRFD010000606.1:0-3109 GCA_041908565.1 Polyangia bacterium
TGAAGATCCCGTACATCTATGGTGCGGGCGAGCTCGCGATTTTCTGCGGCGCCATGGTCGGAGCCAGCGTCGGATTCCTTTGGTACAACACCTATCCGGCGCAGATCTTCATGGGCGATGTCGGGTCGCTGTCCTTGGGCGGCGCGCTGGGCACGCTGGCCGTGCTGACCAAAAACGAACTGACGCTGTTCATCCTGGGCGGCGTGTTCGTCGCCGAGACACTGTCAGTGATGCTGCAGGTGGTGTCGTTCAAGATGACGGGCAAGCGCATCTTCAAGATGGCGCCGCTGCACCACCACTTTGAACTGAAGGGCTGGGCCGAACCGAAGGTCATCGTCCGTTTCTGGATCATCGCCGTGATGCTGGCTTTGATCGCGCTGGCGACGCTGAAGGTGCGCTAGCCATGGCCGCCGCTGCGGATCTGCCGACGCGCGTCGCGGTCGTCGGGCTGGGCCGAACCGGCCTGGCCGTGGTGCGCTTTCTTTTGCAGCGCGGCGTCACCGTGCTGGGCTGCGATGATCGCGCGCTGTCGGCGCTGCAGCCAGCGCTCGCCGAGCTAGGACCGCTGGCCCACGATCCGCGCCTGCAGCTTCACCTGGGCGGCCTGCGCGCCGATGTCCTGTGCTCGGCAGAGCTTTTGGTGCTTTCGCCCGGCGTGCCGCCCACGCGTGAAGCGATAGCGGCCGCCCGCCAAGCTGGCATCCCAATCACCGGCGAGATCGAGCTGGCCTGTCGCTTTGTGTCGGCGCCCATCGTCGGCATCACCGGCACCAACGGCAAGTCGACGGTCACCAGCCTGTGCGGAGCGATCGCCGAAGCCACCGGTCGACCGTCGTTCTGCGGCGGCAACCTGGGCACACCGCTTGTCAGCGCAGTGGCGGATGGATCCTCTGCCGTTGGTCCGGATGGCATCGTGGTCTGCGAGCTTTCGTCCTATCAGCTCGAAACCGCAACGGCGCTGCGCTGCTTGGCGGCGACGGTCTTGAACCTGACGCCCGATCACCTGGATCGCTATCCATCGCTTTCGGCATATGGCGATGCCAAGGCGCGCATCTTCAACAACATGGACGCCGATGCGACCGCGGCACTGCGACCGGGACTGCGCACCGTGCGCGTGCTGTGCGGCGACGATGCTGAAGTGCTGGCCCTGTATCGACGCAGCGTGGGTCAGGCTCCGGCGCTGCTGTTTTCGACGCGCCGAACCCCCACCGCCGGTGACGATCGCGCGGCAACCGACAGCCCGTATGCGCTGTCCGGGTGGGTCGACGATGCCCGTGGCGATCTGGTGCTGCGTCTGCCGGGCGATACCACGGTCGAACGCTATGCCATTTCCGATCTGCAGATCATCGGCCGCCACAACCTGGGCAACGCGCTTTCCGCCATGCTGCTGATGCGCGCCTCGGGCTTGGCCACCGCCGAACAGGTCCGCAGCGCCTTGCGAGCATTTCAGCCGCTGCCGCACCGCATGCAGTGGGTCGGCGAGCACGCCGGCATCCGCTATTACGACGACAGCAAGGGCACCAACGTCGACGCCGTGGTCGCTGGACTGGATGGCTTCCCGCGACCGCTGGCCTTGATCGCAGGCGGTCGTCACAAAGGCGGCAGCTATGCGCCGCTGGTCGATGTCTTGCGCAGCCTGCCGCCGACGACGCCCTGCCGCGGCGTCGTGGTGATCGGTGAAGCGGCGCCGCTTCTTTTGGAAGCGCTGGCCGGCTGTCCGTTTCCGGTTCAGCCCGCCGCGACGCTGCCCGATGCGGTGCGCTGCGCCACTGCGCTGTGCCACGCCGGCGATGCGGTGGTGCTGTCTCCGGCCTGTTCGTCGTTCGACATGTTCCGCGACTACGCCCACCGAGCCGAGGTCTTCGTGCAAGCGGTCCGCGACCTAAGCGCGACGAACGCGACGAAACCGACGAACCACGCGACGAAGGGAGCCGCCCAGCCATGAGCGCATCGCCCGCTCACGGCGTCGACATCGCCAGCAGTCCCGCGCCCGAAGGCGGTCGCTTTCGCAGCGATCCGATCTTGTTTACGGTGGTCGTGCTGCTGCTCGCGATTGGCGTCGTGATGGTCTATTCGTCGTCGGCAATCTTCGCGCAGCAGCGCTTTTCCGACAGCCACCACTTCCTGGTGCGCGACCTGATCTGGGTGACCTTGGGACTGTCGGCGATGGCCGTCACCATGCGCCTGGACTACCGCATCTACGCGCGCTTCGCGTATCCGCTGTTGGGGCTGGCCTTCGTGCTGTTGGTCGCCGTCTTGGTGGTGGGCGCCCGTCGCAACGGAGCGCAGCGCTGGTTTTCGGTCGGCGGCTTTTCGTTTCAGCCCGCCGAGCTAGGCAAGCTGGCCATCGTCGTGTTCCTTGCGCACACGCTGTCGCGCAAGCGCGATCTGGTCGGCGACTTTGCGCGCGGCTTTCTGCCACCGCTCGCCATCTGCGGCGTGTTCATGCTGCTTCTGCTGAAGCAGCCCGACCTGGGCACCGCCGTGATCATGGGCGGCGTGACGCTGACGCTGCTGTTTCTGGCTGGCACCAAGATCAGCTACCTGCTGTTCGCGATGCTGGCGGCACTGCCGGTGCTGTACCTGAAGATCGTCGACACGCCGTGGCGCCTGCGCCGCATCTTGGCCTACCTGGATCCGTGGCAGTTCCGCAGCAACTACGGCTATCAGATGGCGGCGTCGCTGATCGCCATCGGATCGGGCGGCGTGTTCGGTCAGGGTCTGGGCGACAGCAAACAGAAGCTGTTTCTGCCCGAGGCGTATACCGATTACATCCTGGCCATCATCGGGGAAGAGCTTGGCTTCGCCGGCATCCTGGGCGTGCTGCTGCTGTTCGCGCTGCTTCTGTATCGCGGCTATCGCGCGGCGGTGCGCGCCCATGATCCGTTTGGCTATTACCTGGCCTGCGGCATCACCACCATGCTGGCGCTGCAGGCCATCGTCAACGCTGGCGTTGTGCTGGGCGTGTTGCCGACCAAGGGTCTGCCGCTGCCACTGGTTTCGTTTGGTGGATCGACGCTGGTCATCGATCTGGCGGCGATTGGCATGCTGCTCAATGTGTCACGCGCGGAGCCCGCCCCAACCCCCGTGCGCACCGCCCGCCGGCGCA
>JAYRFD010000607.1:0-4824 GCA_041908565.1 Polyangia bacterium
AGCGATCCATGGCGGCCTGGTTCATGCGCTCGATCAGACGGATCCACGCGGGGTCCAGACCGTCCTGCCACGATCCTTCGCTGCGGCGGTTGTTGGGCTGCTCTGCCGTTGCTCCGACGAACCAGGGCAGCGGCGGTACATCGTCGGTGGCCGCGTGTCGCACGTGATCGAGAACGGCGTCATCCCAGGGCTCGCCAACGAAGGTCAGGATGTCGCGCAGCACGCGTGGTGTGTCGCGGGTCAGGTCTTCCAGGCGCACTTCGAAGATGCGGTCCAAAAACGGCTGGATGTGATCGAACTGCACGCGGCACAGCAAGCAGTTGAACAAGACGCTGCTGGTGCCAAACGGCATGCGGTTGAACGAGTGCGTCGTCGGGCGTGGGTCGCGCATGATGTACACGACGCGCGCGTCGGGAAAGTCGGCAAAGATCTGCGCCAGGTTGTGTGTGTCGAGCGGGTTCTTGTCGCCCCAACGCACGCGGCCTTTCTGCTGCGCCTTCAGCTTGAGGATCGCCTTGTACGCAAGGACGATTTCCTGTCGCGGCAGCGGGCTCGGCAACGACTCGCGGATGCGCTGCGGTTCAAGGCCCAGGTAGGCGAAGGAATAGGTCTGGAAGAATCGTTCGAGCCACTGGTCGGCGGACACGCTGGGCGGTGCGTGTCGGGCGTAGCTGTAAAAGCCCGCCTCGTGCGTGATGTGGATGCGCGGGTGAGCGTTCAGCATCTGGCGCAACAGCGTCGTGCCAGATCGACCCGTGCCGATGATGAAGATGGGGGACTCGTCGGGACTGCGAACGGCAAAGTCGCGTGAGGGAAGCTGCAACATGGCGGCATCATAACCAGCGCGCGCCGCCTGTCATCAGGGTCTGCCGACCCCGCGCAATCAGCGCCAGACCGACTCTTCGGATGCCGGGCTTGGGCGGGGCGGCGTTGGTCGGGGCGGACGGGCCACCGTCGGTGCGGGGCGAGCGATCGGGACCGTCGGGTTCGTTGGTGCTGGCTTCCAGGTCGGGGTCTGCGGACGTGCTTGCGCCGTCGGCGGCACGGGAGAGAAGGGCAGGGCAGGGGGCAGCGCGTTCGCAGGTCGGCTCCACTGCAGGGCGCCATCTTTGATGACGTACAGCGGCGCTTCGACGGTGCGGATATTGGTTAGCGGGTTTTCGCGCACGGCCACCAGATCTCCGACGAAGCCGGGACGGATGCGGCCTAGCTGATGATCGCGTCGCAGCAGGCTGGCGGCGACCGTGGTGGCCGACTGCAGCGCCTGAAGGGGCGTCATCCCCGCCGCGACATAGATCGCAAGCTGACGCCCGTTGATGCCGTGTGGCTGCACACCAGCATCTGTGCCGTATGCGACGGGAATGCCGGCCCGGATGGCGCGTCGCAGGCTGTCCAGCTTGGCTTGGTAGACCTGGCGACTCTTGTCGACTTCATAGCTTTGGAAGCCGCCGGCCGTGCCCTTTTCCAAGATGTAGTAGTTCGTGTAGGGATTCGACACGACGAACGCGCCGCTCCGACGTAGTTCTGCGATGGCGGCATCGCTCAAGAAGGACGCGTGTTCAATCGAGCGAACACCCGCGCGGGCGGCCCGCAAGATGCCTTCTTCGCCGTGGGCGTGGGCTGCGACATCCAGGCCGCGAGCCCTGGCTGTACTGACGGCGGCCTGGATTTCTGGCAGCGTGTAGTCAGCTTGCAGGGGGCTGGTTCCCGCCGACATCACACCGCCGGTGACCAGGATTTTGATCCAGTCGGCGCCGTACTTCATGTTTTCGCGCACGGCTCGCTGGACGCCTTCGAATCCGTCGGCAATGACCGCGGTTTCGCGTCGCACCTGCACATCGGGAGGCAGGTCGTTCCAGTCGCCGTGACCGCCGGTTACGGTCAGCGAACGCACGGCCACAAACATACGCGGGCCCGGGATGCGTCGGCTGGCGATGGCATCGCGCAGTGCGACATCCGCCAGGTCGCGGGAACCCAGATCGCGAACCGTCGTGAAGCCCGCCTGCAGCGTCGCCCAGGCGTTGGCCACCCCTTCGATCGCGGCACGAGCCGGCGTCTGCGTCAGATAACCATAGGGCGATAGCTCGGCGCCGCCGACCAAGTGCGTGTGACAGTCAATCAAGCCCGGCAGCAAGGTCACGCTGCCCAGGTCGTAGGTCACCGGCTCTCCGGGGTGGCGAGCATGCACATCGGCGATCACCCCGTCGACGATGCGCACCACTGGCTGCGCCCAAAGCTGCCCCGTGTCGATGTCCAAAAGCTGCTGCGCGCTGACCGTCACCACGACGGGGGACGACGTGTGCGAAGCAGAGCCCACGGACTGCGCATCGGCAGGTCCTGCGTCACAAAGAACCGTCGCTGAACCCGAAAGAAATAGCGCCGTCAGCCAGCCGCGGCGCGCGGAGCAACGGCCACGAATCCCGGCAGACTCGGCGGTCTGAAGTGTCTCAAGCTGACCCGTCATGCAGCCATTGTATTGCGTGTCTTGTCGTCGGCGCGCGGCTCTCCTATGCTGCCGCTCGTGTCGTCGCTGATTTCTTGCATCCCGCATCCTGTGCATCCCGCGGATGCCATTCCCTTCGGGGTCCCGACCCTGTGGACCGGATCGTCATCACCCGAGCCGGGTCATGTGCCGGAACCATCGAGCCCGACGCGCGAAGCCATCGGCAATGTCGATTCGTTGCGCATCGGCGTCGATCTGGGCGGCACCAAGATCGAAGCAGTGCTGGTTCGTGCGACTCGCGGTCCGACGGTACCCGATGTTCTGGCCCGCCTGCGTCGTCCCACCGAACGGGAACGCGGCTATGAACACGTGTTGTCAAACGTCGCGCAGATCATCTGCGACGTCGCGGCGCAGGCGGGGATCTCGCCATCGTCGCTGCCACCCATCGGGGTCGGCATGCCAGGGGCCGTCACGCGGGCCGGCGTCGTTAAGAATTCCAACACCACCTGCCTAAACGGGCGGCCGTTTCGCAGCGACCTGATCCGACGCGTCGGGGCGCCGATCTCGTTTGCCAACGATGCCAACTGCTTTGCCCTGGCCGAAGCCACGTACGGCGCGGGTCGCGGACACGAGCTTGTCTTCGGCGTCATCCTGGGCACCGGCGTCGGCGGCGGCATTGTCCTGTGCGATCCAGAACGCCAAGCGCAAGGTCAGCCCGGGCGAAGCTGGAACGGACCGCAAGGCATCGCCGGCGAATGGGGTCATGTCACGCTGGACCCCGACGGTCCGCCCTGTTACTGCGGTCGCCGCGGCTGCGTCGAAACGTACCTGTGCGGTCCCGCATTGGAAGGCGACTACGCCCGTCGCAGCGGCCAGCGCTTGCCCTTGGTCGACATCGCCCAGCGCGCCGAACAGGGCCACGACTCCGCCGCAATCGCCACGCTGCGGCACGCCACGCAGATGTTTGGCAGAGCCCTGGCCTGCGTCGTCAATATCTTGGACCCGGATGTGATCGTGCTCGGCGGCGGTGTATCGCACCTGGACTGCTGGTACGGCGCCGGTCGAACCGAAGTCGCCCGCTGGGTCTTTTCCGACGAGCTAACCACCCCAATCGTCCGCTACCAGATCAGCGACTCGGCTGGAGTCCTGGGAGCGGCGCTTCTGCCCGGCGTGCTGGCGCCTTCTGGACAGCGATGACCGCGATGAACCCAACGACCGCTTCTTCCCCGAACCAACGTCAGCCCGTCCTGTTCATCCATGACGGAGGCGTCGACGACTACCTGGCCTTGGCGCTGCTTCTGAGCATGAAGCACATCGACGTGCGCGCCATCGTCGTCACCCCCGCCGACTGCTACATCAAGCCGGCCGTGTCGGCGACCCGCAAGATCCTGGACCTGGCCAATCGGTCAACGATTCCCATCGCTGAAAGCACCATCCGCGGCCTGAATCCCTTCCCTCGGCTGTTTCGTCGCGATGCCTTCACGGTCGACCATCTGCCGGTACTGAACGAAGCGGATTCGGTCATCGCGCAACAAGTCGACGAGCCCGGTCAGAACCTGGTCGCGCGTCTGCTGTCAGATGTCGATCCCAGCCAGCCATGGACCGTGCTGGAAACTGGACCACTGTCGACGCTGGCCGCCGCCTTCGACATCGCCCCAAACTGCGTGCGCGGCATTCGCGAGATCCTGTGGATGGGCGGCGCGCTGGACGTCCGCGGCAACATCGACGCCAGCTTGGAAGCCGGCCAGGACGGCAGCGCTGAATGGAACGTCTACTTTGATCCGCCCGCCGCCGCTCGCGTGTTTGAAAGTGGCGTGCCGATCACGCTGTGCCCGCTGGACCTAACCAACCGCGTGCCCATCACATCCGACTTCGTGCGCCGCCTGTGCCGCATGCGTCGCCACCCGCTGTGCGACCTTGCCGCAAGCTGTTACGCCTTGGTCATGCACCAGGACTACTTCGCCTGGGACGTGCTGACCACCGCCGCCCTCGGTCGCCCCGACCTTTTTTCGCGCGGCAGTCGCCAGGTGCAGATCGTCGTCGACGGTCCATCACAGGGCCGCACCCAGCCATGTCCACCTTCCCTCGGCCGTCGCGTCGACGTGCTGACCGACGTCAACCTGCCCGCCTTTTCCGACTACCTATTCCAAAGCTGGACGCAGGCGTAGAACCCCCGGGACCTGTTGCTGCCAGCACCTGTCGCTTGGTCGGCCCGCGCAGCCGCAGTTCCTTCCCGTTGCGGTTCGCTTATGTGCCTTGCATGGAACGCAGAACGCTGAATTATTGTATTAAGATAGAGTAATGCGCGATAGCGCTATTATTGTGGATGTGTTTATATTATTGTTGGTGTATTAATTTTGAGAAATTTTGTTTGTTAAGCA
>JAYRFD010000608.1:0-6255 GCA_041908565.1 Polyangia bacterium
CGTCAGCGACTGCGTGAAGCCCTGGATGTCGAAGGGCCGCCCAATCGGAAAATCGACGCTGTGCTTGCGCGTCAGCCGACGAATCAGATCGGCGTAGGCCCGCATGCGCGAGCCGTGAAAGGGGGGCGTCAGCAGCTTGCGGTCTCGCCGATGCTGTTCGCCATGCACCAAGATCAGCGCGTTTTCGCCCAAAAGCGGCGCCAGCGTCGTCGGCTGGAAGGCCTGGCTGTGCTCGGGGGCCAGGGTAAAGACGGCACGCGCGCCCTCGGGATCGGCCACGTTGACCACCCAGCGCCCAAAGACGTGGATCAAGAACGGATCGCCGTATCGGATGGCGCAGTCGCGTAGGAACTCGAGCGGCTCTCGCATGTAGCGAAGCATCGAGACGTGGGGGATCCGTGGCCCAGGGACATCAACCGGCGGCGTGAACATGCTGTACCTCGTCCCCATGCTATCAGGATGGCAGGCGCGACGCGGGGCCAGCCACAGGCGGCGGTAGATGCTCCAGGATCGACGACGTGCCGGTTGTTTGCTTGCGAGCACGCGTTCCGATTAGATTGGTGAGCCCATGGAGAACGCCTCAAGCGGGTTGCCACCGCCACAGCAAGCCGGCGGCGACGAGCCAATCCGAGTCCTGATCGTCGATGACGAGAAGGTGGTCCGTGACATGCTGGTCACCTACCTGTCACTGGAAGGGTTCTCAGTGCGGGCCGTAGAAGACGGCAGCGTCGCCATCGACGAGCTTCAGCGACGCAGCTACCACGTGGTGCTGTCCGACTTGAAGATGCCGATCCTCGGCGGCCTGGAGCTCTTGTCGCGCATCAACGAGCTGCACCTAAACGTCCTTTGCATCATCATGACCGGCTTCGGCACCGTCGAGACGGCCATCGATGCGATGAAAAAGGGCGCGTATGACTATCTGCTCAAGCCCTTCAAGCCGGAATACGTCACCAGCGTCATTCGCCGCGCCATCGAGCGTCAGCGGTTAGAGCAAGAAAACTTCCGCCTAAAGGAAGCCGTCAGCATCTACCAGATCACCGAGGCGATGGCTCGGTCTCTGTCGCTGGACACGATCCTCGACATGGTGCTGGAAGCGACGCTGGTCGAGGCGGGCGCCGATGTCGCAACGCTGACGCTCAAGAACCTGCAGACCGGTGAGTTCGTCGAGCGCACGCGCAAGTACAGCAAGAACGCGCAGACCGATCTGAACTGGTATGGCAGCCACAGCGGCGTCGGCGAACTGAACCTGTCCGCCATCGTCGAACAGCATCGCCAAGAGCGCCCACTGCTGGCCCACGGCATTCGCGCCCTGCGCTACTTTGCCGAGCCACCCAAAGACAAGCGCTTGGTGTCGTTCTGCTCGATCCCGCTGAAGGTGAACGACAACGTCATCGGCATGCTGAACGCGTACTCGTACACCCGCGGCTACAAGTTCAGCGAAGGCCACCGTCGACTGCTGCAGGTCCTGGCCTCGCGCGCGGCCGCCGCCATCGAAAACGCCCGCCTGTATGAAGAGCTTGTCGCTTCAAACGACGAGCTAAAGAAAGCCAACACCACGCTGCGCGAGCACTTTCGCGCCACCATCGTCGGCTTCGCGCGGGCCTTGGAAGAGTCCGATCGCTACACCCGCGGTCACAGCGAGCGCGTCAGCAAGTACGCCGAGCTAATTGGTCGCAAGCTGACGCTGTCCGAGCACGACCTGGAAAAGCTGCGCTGGGCCGCCTTGATGCACGACATCGGCAAGATTGGCATCCGCGGCGACAAGCTCAACAAACCCGGCAAGCTGACGCCCGAAGAAGTGGCGATGTTCCGCACCCACCCGGCCAAGGGCAAGCGCATCCTCGAGCCCATCCCCTTTATGGAAGAGCTGATCCCCGGCGCATTCTGCCACCACGAAGCCTGGGACGGCTGCGGCTACCCCCAGGGCTTGATCGGCGAAAACATCCCGCTGATCGGCCGCATCGTCGCCATCGCCGATACCTACGACGCCATGACCAGCGATCGCAGCTATCGCAAGGCCCGCCCGCACGATGCCGCAATGATCGAGATCGAACGCGTCTCGGGCGCTCAGTTCGACACGCGACTGGTCGAGGTCTTCAGCTCAGCGATCGAAGAACACCGCCGCGGCGAACGCAGCGCCGGTCGCGACGTTCCGCGCTAGCCCGATCGCTTGGGGATTTGCAGGGGAGGGAAACGGACAGGACGGGGACGGGGACGGGGGAAAGCCGGCAGCCGCTATGGCTCGGCCAGCTTGAACTGCGATCCAGAGTTCTGGATGCCGTTGCGCTGGCAGACGTAGACCAAATACTGCCGGCCCGGAGCATCCAGCCGACGGTAGGCATCGTTGACTAGCTTGAGGTCTTTGATGTTGCAGGCCGCCGAGCCAATGATGCGCCAGGCACGCACTGGGCTGCCCTTCTGCACCGACTTGGCCATGTCGATCGCCTTCTGGTAGTTGCCGTTGACGTACTCGGTCTGCGCTTCGCTCAGGCGAGTATCGACATCGCCCGTGGGCTCGACAGCGACGGCCTTTTCGGGCTTCTCGGGCTTCTCGGGCTTTTCCGGTTTCTCGGGCTTCTCCGGCTTGTCGCCCGGATCCTTCTTGTGGCGCGGTTCCTTGGTGCGCTCTGGCTTGCTGCCAGAGTCCGCGACGACCGCATCGCTGCCCGACGAGCCACCGCCTTCTTTGCACGGTCGCTCTTTGGCCGCCAAGGCCTTCGTCTGCTTGGGCTCAATCGCCAGGATCGCCTGCACGTGGTTCTGGAACTCGCTGCAGCGCCCCTGACCGCGGGCTTCTTCGGCGGCTTTCAGGTGATTTTCGACGAACAGCGGGAAGATCTGGTCGTACTGCTCGCGCGCAATCTGCCGATACACCGAGTCACCCGGAATCTCGGCATACGCGTCGAGCGCCTTGTCGTAGTTGCTGCTGCCCGCCGCCGAAGCGAAGCGATCGTAGATGCCTTTGGACTTCGACTCTTGCTCGGCCAGCTTCTTCTTGGCCTGGGCCGACTCGCGAATCTTCGACGACACACCCGGATTCGTCAGGATCTTGCTGGTCTTGTCGACCGCATCGTTCCAGCGCTTGGCCTGGATGTCGCTTTCGACGTCGATCAGCGTCTTGGCCGCTTCCGATTCAGGATCCAGAGTCGGCCCCTTGTTCATGAACCAGTAGGCACCGCCGCCCAGCACCACCAGCAGCAAGACCACCAAGCCGATGGTCATCGCGGGCGATCGGCCTCCGTCCAGGTCGACAATCTTGTCGCGAATGTCGATGTCTTGCCCCGGCGGGACAAAGATCAGACGGACATGGCCCAGGTCGATCTGATCGCCTTTGCGTAGCTCGACCTTGTTGTAGTCCTCGCCGTTTACGCGAACGCCGTTGGCGCTCTGCAGATCGACGACGTGGAAGTGATCCCCTTCCCGGACGATCTTGGCGTGATGCCGCGAGATCGATCGGTGGTTCAGGACGATATCGTTGTCGTCGGTGCGACCAATCACCATCGCCGCTTTTTCAAGCGGGAATTCCTGCCGAGCGAAGTTGGATGAAACGACGATCAGGCGCGCTGGCTTTTCGGGCCCCTTGGCGGCTTGTGCCGCAGGAGGCGGCACGTTCGCAGCCTGAACCGTTGGCGCGGCCGATGCCTGCAGCGCAGGATTGGCCACCGTCGGCGCATTCGATCCTGGAGCGACAGCGGCTACCGGGGCGGCTGCAACGGGCGGCTTGGCTTCCGCTTTGTCTTGCTTGATCGACAGCCGGTAGTCACCGATGACGATGACATCCCCGTCGCCGAGCGGAACTTTGCCCTGGATGCGCTCGTTATTGACCTTGACACCGTTGTAGCTCTGCAGGTCCTCAACGTAGAGGGCGCTGTTCTGCCGAATAATCCGAGCGTGTCGGCGAGACACGTTACGCTCAGTCAGACGAATGGTGTTGCCCTCTTTCCGCCCGATTGTTATCTCGTCGCGGATGATGGGAACCGGTGTCGTCTTCCCTTCGTCGTCCTCGATGATGAGCTTATACATGGCCCGCGTTCTGGCACATAGCTAGCCTTATACGGCAATTGCGATTTTAGGACCCTGCCCCTTGAGGGTCAAGCACTCGTCCTGAGTGCATCCCCCGCCACTGCCGAGCCTTTCAGCCCAACAGAGGACCCTTCCGGTACCACCGACGATATCTGCCCTCATCGGTCAGCCCCCACAGCCCCCGCCGCCCCCGACAACCCTGATGTCAGCCCAGACGTTGGGCCGTTTCTTGTCCCGGTCGTTGCCTGCGGCGACAGCCCGATCGGAGAACCGATCGAGCCACGAGCAGCGGCCTCAGCCGCCGCTGGCGCTAGCTGCTGCTCCAGCAACTCCCGAGACGAAGACTTGCGACCCACACTCTCCCCGGTTCCGGTGGGGCTCGTCGCTGTACCCCCGCCCGCCACATGTGCCGGTGTTGGCGTAGAGCGCTTGGGAAGCAGACGAGCTGAGAGGATACTCCATGCTTTCAGATAGTCGTATGCCGTACGCAGCTGATAGTCCTCGCCACCTGTTGAGTGCGCAGCGATGACGGCATAGCCCGCCGGCGGCCCAGATGGGCGCCGCGCGATCTGATCTCTTTGTTTGTTCTTCAGATGACCCTGCAGATCGCGCTCTTTCTGCACGGGTTCCTCGGCGTTCTGGGGCTTCAGCTCAGACAGCTTCACTTGCTCCACGACAACGTCGGGGCTGATGCCCTTTTCCTGGATCGATCGACCCGACGGCGTGAAGTAGCGCGCGATCGTCAGCTTCAGCGCGCTGCCATCTTCTAGTTCGATGATCGTCTGCACGGAGCCTTTTCCAAACGTCTGCGTCCCCATCACCAAAGCCCGACCGTGATCCTGCAGTGCACCGGCGACAATCTCGGCGGCACTCGCGGAGCCACCGTTGACCAAGCAAACGATCGAGATGTCGTCCCGCGTACCCCGCTGGTGCGCGCGCTCTTCGTCTAGGATACGGCCATTGCGACCTTCGGTGCGAACGATCAAGCCGCTGTCGATAAACATGTCGGCCACCCGCACGGCCTGGTCCAAAAGCCCACCCGGGTTGTTGCGCAGATCCAAGACCAAGCCCTGCAGCCTGCCCACCGATTCTTTTTCGAGCCCAGCCAGAGCGACCTCGACGTCGCGATCGACCGTCTCGGTGAACTGCTTGATCTTGATGACGCCATAGTTGGCTTCCAGCAGAAACGACTCGACGCTGCGCACCTTGATCAGATCGCGCTGGATCGAAAGCAGGCGCGAGTCCTTTTGCCCTCGACGCTGCAGCAGCAGCTGAACCGTCGATCCCCGCTTACCACGCATGCGCGCCACATAGTCGTTCATGCCACGCGTCGGCTGATCGTCGATGCGCACGATCTGATCGCCCGCCACCACTCCAGCGCGCGCGGCCGGCGTTCCGTCCATGACCGACAGAACCGTCAGCATCCCGTCGCGAACATCGACCTCGATGCCGATGCCGCTGAACTGGCCGGCGGTATCGTTCTTCATCTCGCGGTACTGCTCGGGACGAAGGAAGGCACTGTGCGGATCGAGCGTCTCGACCAGGCCCTTGACGGCGCCGTAGATCAGCTCATCGCTGTCGACGTCTTCGACATAGCTCTGTTCGACGTACGACATCACGCGGGTCAGCAGAGCCAGCTTCTGATACGGACTGCTCTTGCGCGGAACCGCGGTTGCAACACCGGCCAGCGTCGACAGAACCAGCGAACAGATGCCGGCGGCCCACAGCACGACGGCACGGTTGGAAAGTGGACGGCGGCCCACTGGGTTGTCGGCGCCCTTACCGAGACGACGTGCGCTGTCATGCCCGCCTGGATGAAGCCCGGTATCCACTAAGCTGAATATATCCTAACCGTTAGAGACAGAGCAATCAGATCCGAGGAGCCTGCACTGCTGTCGGGAACGGCTCAGGTGTCGGGACGCGTGCGGCAAGCTGGTATGCAAACAGCCCCGCTGCCAGGACCGCCGCGGTCACCGCGTATGCAGCACACAGCGCCAGACGATCGCGCAGCCTCGGCTCCGACCGCTTCGCAGGTTCAGCGCCCGCCCCATCGGGCGACTGCTCCGCCCCCGCGCTGCACATCAGATACACCAGAAGCGCCAGCACAGCCCCGGCCAGCAGCGCCACCAGCGAGCGCCCATAGTAGTCCATGCTCAGCTCGCCCAGCCGGGCCTGAAAGCCGAAGCGGCGGCCCAGGGGAAAGTACAGCAGCACCGGCAAGGGCGCGACGCC
>JAYRFD010000609.1:0-4895 GCA_041908565.1 Polyangia bacterium
GACAAGCTCGGCAATTGGGCTGACGTTTTCCAGTTCGCCGTCGGGTCCGCAGAAGTAGCTGTCGCCGAAGTAATCGACGTTCCACGGCGGCTCCATGCCTTTTCGATTGCTGCCACCGATATACACGCGATGGCGCATGGCATCGGTGGGATATTCATGGCGCCACATGCGCTGCGATTTTTCGCCAAACGTGACAGCGGGGCACAGGATGATCTGGGCGCCGGCGGCGGCCAGGCTGGCGACGCTGCCAGCGAAGTGGCGGTCGTAACAGATGGCGATGCCGATGCGACCGACCGCGGTGGTGAAGACAGGAAAGAAGGGGCTTAGGCTGTAAACGGCGGGTGTTGTGCGTCCATTTCCGTCGCTGGCTTCGTAATAGAAGGTCTCGAAGAAGGCGGCCTGTTCGTTGCGTCCGTGCGGAATGTGCACCTTGCGGAACGTGCCGAGCAGCGCGCCGTCGGCATCGATCACGACAGCGGTGTTGAAGCGGCGACCGCTGCGGCAGCGTTCAAAGATCGGCGCCACCACGACCACCCCCAAGTCCCGCGCGACGCGACGGAAGGCCGTCACCGATGGGCCGTCTTCGGCATCTTCGGCCAGGCCCCGCCACAGCGGCTGTTCGTCCAGCGCGAAGTACGGCGCCGTGCATAGCTCGCCCAAGCCGACAAGCTGTGCACCGACGGCGCGCGCCTGGTGAATCAGATCGATGTGGTGATCGACGTTGGCTTTTCGGATGGCATCCAGCTGGCCTGCAAGCTGCGGCAAATCGGCCCAGCGCGCCGGCATGTGCGGGTAAGCATTGCGGGTCTGCGTCAAGGCGACACGCACCGTGCGCGGTGGCTTCGCTGGATCGCGATCCGGCTTGGAAAAGGGCTCCGCTTGCTTCATCGCTCGGATCCGGTCAATAGCACAGCGACGTCTTCCCCGTCGCGCACAATCGTTGAAAGGACGCCTTTCTGCGCCAGGGTCAATAAGCCGGCCAGGCCGGCGGCACCCGTTGCATCGACCCGCGCAAAGCCGGCTGAGCGCGCCAGATCGCGAGCCTGCGCCAACGCCGGTTCACCCACCAAGATGGGAAAACCGCCGGATCGCAGCAGACCAGACAGCGCTTGCGCCCAGTCATAGGTCTCGTCATCCAAGATGCCGTGGGCCAGGCTGTGTGGATCGCCCTCGGCCGTCCACGGCCACATGAACTGATGACGGTGCTGACGCGCGAACTGCAGTGCCGCTTCGATCGGCAGCCCCTGCGCTGCGGTCGCTGCCTGCGCAAGCGAGCGCACAGGGATCGCGACTGAATCGGTCGCGACCGCAGTGGAAGTCCGATGCCCGTCTCGCACTGCACCCAATCCAGCCAGAAGGGCTGCGTTGTCTGTTGGATCTGCCATCGCAGACAGGTGCTGCAGCAGCCGCAGGTAAGCGCGCCACAGCGGGGCCACCGCGCGCGTCTGCACGGCGTAGATGCGCGGCAGCGCGGGCAATAATCCACCGTCCACCGCTTCCTGCAGCGCCGCGACCACAGCGCTTAGCAGGGCTCCGCCTCCGACCTGCACAAAGACGTGGCGCAAGCGTTCGCGTCGATTCCCCAGCGTCGACAGCAGCTCATAGACCAAGGTCTGTCCGCCTTGAATCGTCAGCCCGTTGTCTGGCCCCTGACAGCAGAACGGGACGGCGCCCTGCGCCACCGCCGCGCGAAACGCCAGGTACGTCGGATCGCCGGCCGCAGCCTGCAGATTCGGACCGGTCGTGGTACGCGGGCACAGCCGCACATCGGCGCCGAGCGCTCGCAGGCGCGCTTGCACCGAAGGCGCCGCGTCTGGCGGAATAAGCACCTGCAGCGGTCGCTGCACAGCCTTGGCCAGCACCGCCGCGGCCAGCGCTGCATTGCCGCAGCTTGCAATCGCCAGCGGTGCGCGGTCGGACGGTGCTCGATCGAGACTGCCTGTGTGCTCACGCGCCCGTCGAGATTGCAGCAGATCGGCAATGTGCAGTTCCAGCAGCAGGCCGAACAGATGGCGGCCTTTGTGCGACCCGCTGACGTTGGAAGTTTCGTCCTTGCACCACAGCGTGCAGTCGTCCGGCAGGCCCAGCTGACGAGCGATCGGCGGGCTTGGCAGCGTCGGCGTGATGCGAAATCCACGACCGTCCACAGCTGCTACCTGCGCATCCAAGCGACGGATCAGCGCGACGACTTCGGCATCCGAAAGACCCGCAGCCAGCGCCCGGTGATAGGCCCAGACCTGACGACGAAAGCGCACGAAGGGCTGCGCTTCATCTGCATCGGCCATCAGATCCAAGGGAGCGATCGAGGGCCGCACCAGCACGTGGTCGACGTCGGCAGCGGCGTCTGTTTCCGCGCGTGGACAGCGAAAGGGCTGTGGATCGTTCCATGCCACCGCGCAGCCGCAGCCTCGGCAGACCAGTGCTGCAGGCGTCACGATACGCGGGCTCCGGTGCGCTGGTTGAAGTCTGTGATCTGGGCATCCCAGGCCGCCACATGCGACTGCAGATCGCGCCAGAAGGTCTGCGAACGTCGCGCCACAACATCGTCCAGCGCAACGCCCTGCTGTTCGACCCAGGTGAAGTATCCCAGGTTGAAGATGCGACGGCGCTCCGCTTCGCCAAGCTGCAGCGTGGCGTCGGGACTGGCCCCCAAGATGTGACGACCGAAGACCTCGGCCGCGTCCAGCGCATCGAAGGTTCCGCGAAAGTCGCGCCGGCAGATCGGATCGATTTCGGACTGGTACAGCGCGGCGCTGTCGGTGGCCACCGTGATCACGGCTTCGTCGGAGGTCAGGCGCAGCGTACGCGCCAGCTTGATGGCCCCCACCACATTGGCCAGCCCCGACAGTCCCAGCGTCGAAAGCTGAGCCAGCAAGTCCGGCGACACCTGACGCCGATCCGCCAGCATGTCGCGGCCAGTCGCCGACTGCAAAAGACAGAACAGCTGATCGCTGGCTCGGTCGGACACGCCGATCACAAAGTCGGTGTTCATCGCGTTGTGGATCAGCGGCACATGCTTGTCGCCGATGCCTTGGATGTTGTGCTCGCCAAAGCCGTTTTCAAGCAGCGTCGGGCACTCCAGCGCTTCCAGGGCCGCGATGCAGCTGCCATAGCGTTCTTTCAGCCAATCACCGGCCGCCAAGGTCCCCGCCGATCCGGTGCCGGCGACGAAGCCCCGAAGGCGCAGGCCCGGCTGCTGCCGCCGCGCCGCTTCGATCACCTGGGCCAGCGCCGGCCCTGTGCAGCTGCGATGGGAAAGATAGTTCGCAAATTCTGCAAACTGGTTCAGCACGACGTTGCGAGGGTCGGCAGCAAGGACGCGACACGCGTCGTAGATCTCCTTCACGTTGCTTTCGGACCCGGGGGTCGCGATGACATCGCTGGGATCGCTGACCCAGCGGGCCAGCCAGGCGAAGCGCTCGGCGCTCATGCCGGCGGGCAGCACGGCCACGCCGCGACAGCCCAAGAGCCGCGACACTGCCACGCCACCGCGGCAGTAATTTCCCGTCGACGGCCAAACCGCGCGCTGCTGCGTCGGATCAAACTGCCCGGTCACCAAGCGCGACACCAGCGCGGCATAGGCTGGCAGCACCTTGTGCGCCCCGATCAACGGAAAGTGGCGGGCCAACACGACGAAGATCGGCGCCTGCACCCCGGTCAGCGCAGCCGGTAGCTGCAGATATTCAGGCACGCTGCGCAGGCTGCCATCGGCGCCGTTGTACCAGTGGATGCGCAGAAGCTGTCGCGGATCCGTGGCCGGGCCCGCATCGTTCGCCTGGGGCGCATCATCCGCCCGCGCTGCCAGTGCCGCGAGCGCCTGACGCAGCGACGGCGGCTGCCAGCTGGGATCGGCCAGCTGAGCAAACGTGGGCAGCACGATCTTGCGCTGCGCGATGTGCGCCACAGCGCGCTCGTACACCGCGCGATCTACGATCTCGGTCTTTAGTCCGGGCAGCATCGACATCGTTCCTTTGGGTTGTTCGGCGGGGGCCCGATCTGTGGGTGCTAGGCGAATCGCAGAGTGCGGTCGGTAATTCGCGCCGCGCACGCGATCTGCGAAGAACTGTTCATTCTGGAACCGCGCGCATGCGCTGCCAAAGCCGAGCGGCTTCACGCGCCGCGTCACTGCGAATCGCGTCGAGATCATCGCAGAGCAGCCGGCCGTTTTCGACCACCCAGCGACCGCCGACCCGCACGCTGTGCACGCGACCTGTCGAATCGCGCATCACCTGGTCGGTCGCCAGATCGGCATCGGTGAAGTGCTGTCGCAGGATCTCGCGACCGGCTTGCAAGCGCTGGTCTGCGACAAGATCGGCATCTGAATCGGGCGGTCCATACTGGCGCAGCGCGGCCTTTTCCTGCGCCATATCGGCGGGAAATCCGTCGGTGCCCAGCGCGACATGGGTGCTGTGACGCAGGCTGTGGGCATAGCCGACCCCGTTTGCGTGATTGGATCGTGGGTTGTGCACCAGCCACAGACCCAGCGCATCCGCGCGACGCACTTCCTCTGCTTGCAAGTGCACGCCATGTGCCAGGATCGATCCCGCAGGCAGCGCCGACAGCCGCTGCAGGCGCTGCAGCGGACCAGCGTTGCCGGTCGCCTGGGCATGCGTGACATCGCAGCGATCTTCGGCCATGTGCACATGCAGCGGCACCTGCAGCCGACGACACAGATCCCCCGCCCGCTGCACCGTCGCGTCCGAGACCGTAAACGACGCGTGCAGACCACACAGACCCCGCACCAGCGGTCGGCGATTGCTGCGCACGAAGCGCTCGCACTCAGCCAGGCCGGCCTCGCCCTCGCTGGGGCCGCCGTTGCGATCGGTGGCGCCGTAACACAGCAGCGCCCGCATCCCCAGCCCTTGGCAGACATCGGCCAGCACGTCCAGCGATCC
>JAYRFD010000610.1:0-3787 GCA_041908565.1 Polyangia bacterium
GCTGCCGCTGCGCGATGCCTTCGTCAGTGTGTTCTTCGTATCGCTGGGCATGCTGTTCGATGTCCGCGTGCCGCTGCAGCAGCCGCTGGTCGTCGGTCTTTTGCTGCTGGGCTTTCTGCTGGGCAAAGGTGTTCTGGCCACCGCTGCGGCCTTGCTGATGCGCTTTCCGGCCCGCGCGGCGTGGCTGGCTGGCGTCGGACTGGCGCAGTTTGGCGAGTTCGGCTTTGTGCTGGCCAAGCTGGGCGAAGACGCGGGCCTTCTGGATTCGCAGACCAGCCAGCTGCTGCTGTCGGCCGGCATCCTGAGCATGTTTGCAACCCCCGCGCTGGTCGGCATCGCGCCGCACATCGCCGCTGGAGAACGCCTGCTGGCTCCGCTTTCTCGCCTGCTGGGGGCACGCAGCATCGCCGAGGTCGACGCAGACGCCGATGCCACCAAGTCGCCGATTCGCGATCACGTGATCGTCGTCGGATACGGCGTGGCGGGACGTCTGGTCGCGCAGGCTCTGTCGCGCGCGCAGGTTCCCTATGTCGTGCTGGAACTCAACGCTGAAGTGGTCCGCCAGGCTCGACAGAGCGGCCTGCCCGTCTACTACGCCGATGCAACCAGCCCCGAAGCCCTCGGTCACGCACACCTGACCGACGCCAAGGCCATGGTCCTTTTGATGAACGATCCGCTGGCCGCCCGCCGTGTGATCGATGCCGCTCGCCGCATCGCGCGCGATGTTCCGGTGCTGACCCGCGCCCGCTACCTGGGCGAACGCGACTATCTGCTGCGCATCGGCGCCAGCGACGTGGTGGCCGAAGAAGTGGAAGGCGGGGTCGAGATGCTGGCCCGTCTGCTGCGCAGCCTGACCATCCCGCGCAACGTCATCGTCGGCTGCCTGCGCAATGCCCGCGATGCGACGCAGAAGTCGTCCCGCGCCGTCACGCTGCCGCGACCCACCATGGGCCAACATGCAGGGCTGGCCCAGCTAAAGATCGAAAGCGTCCTTCTGCAGTCCGACAGCCCGTGCGTGGGCCACAGCGTCGCCGACCTCGATCTGCGCAAGCAGACGCACGCGCTGGTCGTCGCCATCGATCGCGCCGGCAGCCTGCTGGAAGCGCCCGCCTCGCAGGAGCGCCTGCAAGCCGGCGACATCGTGTACCTGGTCGGCGGAAAGCCCGCCATTCGTCACGCGATCGATCGCCTGTTGGGCTGGCAGCGGGCTGGTGAGTCGTCCGATTCCCCGACGCTGGCAGCGGGCAGCCTGGCCGATGCACCCGACGCCCCACCATAATCAATCCACCCACGCGCTGGCCGCCCACCCGGCCAGCCCTGCCCATCCAGGAGGCCCGATGAACCTGTCCCCTCCCCCACTCGCGTACGACGCAGAGCCAATGGCCCTAGCGCCCGCTTCGCCCGGCCTTCGGCACACCGACGGTCGTGCGCGCGACGATATCTATTCATCTATTCCAGATATACGCGTATTTCTTTTTTGTTTTAACACAAGAAGCAATCACACTGACACACATCCCATGCTCTTTTCAATCCTCAGAAGGAGTCCCGCATGATCCCCGCGAGCGCCGGAATGCCCATGCGCAAGCGACGCTGTCCCCGCTGCCAGCACGTGCAGACAGTCGCGCTAACCCTGATCCATCACGCCGTCACCTGCCGTCGCTGTGGATCGCTGATCCCCGCCCCCAATCCCCCCCCCGCCAGCAAAGGAAAAAGCTCAAAGCGCTAATCCGACTTGGTCGCTTCACAGGACTGAGCGCGGCTACCGGCGGTGAATCCGGCAAATGAGCTGATCGTACTAAGACGCTGTTTACGCTTATCGCTATTTTGAGCATTTCACAGCATTACGCGCTACGAATCAGGCCTCGCTGCGGTCAGAAAGGAAGCAAAGGAAGCAGGGCTGCGAAAGCAGAGAGAGCAACCTTCGGCATCGGGCTTCTTGGCAAGGCGGACGCGGGATGCCCAGTGTGGCTGGGCCCGCTGTGCATCGCGCTTGGTAAACGATTCAAAGCAGGACATGATGCCGCCTTCAGCACAGAGACCCAACCAATGGACAGTCCTTCCGAAATCTCCACCAAGGCTGCTCGTCACACCAATGCTGGTTCTGACATTGGCATAACGTTTGTCTATCTTTTCGGATTTTCGTTCGTCTTGATGATCGCCTACCTAATTTGGAGAGATCAGGCAAATGAGAATACGTTTCTACTTGAGCTGCCATCGCGGCGGGTTGAGCGAATGGAATTCGTATCACCCTCCAGGACAATTACCATAACTGACCCAGCAGCCATCAAGCGGATATCCTATGCAATTTCTGGTTATTATGTATCTAAGCGAAGCGATAGGAAGCTCGACCCACAATCGGATCTGTATATCACCTCTGGCGATGGCAAGAAGTTCCTGATTCCATTGGTTCTTGATAAGAAAAATGAAGAAGCGCTGATCATGAAAAGTCACCCTCCGCCCAAAGGGGGATACTACGCGAGCAAAGAGCTGTTCCGCGCACTTGCAGATCACGATTCTCAGCTGCCAAAGACAGAAACCAATAAATAAATAGTACCGTGACGCGGCGTCCTGGGGTGGGGATTGCTGGGCGGATAGGGTGCGACGGACGGTTTCGGAATCCAGGATCTTGCTGAACTTCACGGCGCCTTCGACATACAGGTGATCGCTGTCAGCACAGTCCCCTTCGACAAAGCGCGGATCGTCAAAATAGTCATGGCTGGCTACATCATGATTATTGATATATTGGCGAACGACGGAGCGCATCTTCCGTACGCGCCCCGGACCAGGGCTTGATACAGCGGCGATATCGGAAGAGTCACCAGCGCCACGCGAACGTGTCTGCCCCGTACTTGGTTGAAGATCGGGGGACGCACGGCCGTACGCCGAGCTGGCTATCGATTCAAGCCGCCCGGCGGGGCTCGACGGGGCATGGGCGCATCGCGGACGCGATGGAAGTCGTTGGGCCGCTTGTGCGGGCAGTCCCGGCGGCTGTGCGGGTAGATGGCGTGTGCAGTCCAGCGACGGATGCGGACGCGGACGCGGACGCGGGCGTGGGCGTGGCCGCGGGCCTGGGCCTGGCCGTGGGCGTGGGAAAATCCAGCGCCGCAGGGCCGAGGGCGGGCAGGCGGCCGATCAGGTGCGGTGGGTAAGGCGCGCTATGGCAGGTCGCCGAGCGGCTCGACTTCGCAGGGACCGGGGGGCACCTGTTCTTCGCGGAAGACGCCGCGGCGGTCGGTGACGGCGATGCGCGACAGACCGTCGGGCCCGGTCCAGCGAAACGGGGTGTCGGCAAGCGGCTGCCGATCGACATCCTGCTGGACCATGCCGACGAACAGGGTACGAGCCGCCCGCGAGGAAGGCCCGACGCCACGCAGTGCCTGATCCGCAGCTTGCCGCACCCGGTGATCGATGTCGGTCGCCGCCAAGTTGCCAAGCCGCGCCGATAGACCGGGTGTCCGCGGCGCCAAGGACGACAAAAGCAGCGCACCGTTGGCTCGGGCCAGCGGCTCGCCTTCCCACAGCCAGCTGGCGTCGGCAGGCTCGGCTCGCCCCAAGCGAGCGAGGGCGCCCAGGGCATTGACGCGTACCGCACGCTCGCCACCCATGCCTTCGCGCGCCGCCAGCAAGCGACGCAGCGCGGCCACGGCGGTGGCAGACGAATCGGGCGAGCCTTTGCCCAGTGCCCAGGCTGCTTCGGCGACCACGGCGCTGCTTCGTTCGGACTGCAGCAGCGAGATCAGGGCAGAGCGTCCCGACTCGCCACCGGGCTGCGCGAGCAGACTGCCCA
>JAYRFD010000611.1:0-5523 GCA_041908565.1 Polyangia bacterium
CCCCGGCTCTTGTGCGCGTCCTGTTCGTGCTCGCTACAAGTCCAGGGCGATCGCTGGCGCCAGGGGCTCACGCATGTGCAGCCACGCCGTCGGTGGACTTCTGCCGGCGGCCGCGACGATGGCGCCGACCATGGCACAGGTCGTGTCGATGTCGCCCTGGCCGCTGGCCGTTTCCCAGAAGGCGCGCTCGAAGGAATCCAAGGCTCGCGCCGCGCTGTAGATCACAAACGGCACCGTATCGCGACACAGCACGTCCGACCCATTGCCCAGCACGCGGACCGCGCGATCGATCGGCAGCGTCGGATCCAGCTTACTGGCGGTCTGGATGCCGTCGCGCACCGGCGACTGCGGCGTCAGCGAAAGCACGTGATCAAATAGTTGACGCGGATCGAGCGCGCTCTGTCGCATCCGCCAGCCCCAGCCGACAGCCAAGGCGACGGCGATGGCTCCCGCTTGGGCATCGTCGTTCCAGTGCGTGGGCAGGGCTGATCGCCGGGCTTCATCGACGATGCGCGACGGGTCGTCCGCGAAGTACGCACCGATCGGGGCCACGCGCATCGCGCTGCCGTTGCCCAGCGAGCCCGTCCCATCGAAGACCTCGCGCGAGACCTGTCGCCACGGCTGCCCCTGGCCAATCGCCGTCAGGATGCGTCGCGCCGTCCCGCCGTAGCCCCGTCGCGGCTCTTTTCGATAGCGAGCCGCAAAAGCAGCCGCCAGCAGGTCTTCGTCGATCGTGCCGCAGCGCTGCAAGACGCCGGCGATCTCAATCGCCATGGCGCTGTCATCGGTCCAGGCGTACGGACCGTCGGGACCGGGCGGCGGTATCTGGCGATGCAGCAGCGCCTGCGGGTTTCGGACGTAGCCTTCGCCCAGGTACGATCCCAGCGCATCGCCCACGCTAAGCCCGTCCAGGACCTCGCGCACCGCCGCCATGCGCGACTCGTGATCCATCGGCCGATCTGCAGTCATCTCGGCAGTGTCGCCCCCCGGCCAAGCCCGGTCAATCGCCCGCCGCCACCCGAGCCAATCCCCCCATTGCCCAGAGAGCACAGCACTCGCATCGCCAATAGCACTCAATCGCCAGCCGCAAAGAATTATACACATAACACACAAATCTCACTTCCGCTTCGCGGTATCCGGCGAGCAACAAGCCCAAGGCACAGACACGCCCAAGCCAGATTAATCACCGTCGAAAAAATTAGTTCATCGGCATCCACCGTCCTCTTCCCGGCGGAATGTACAAGACATTTAAATTCGAAATAAAACACACCACATGAATATTAATAATCACAATAAAAACACAATCGGCATGATAAACGCGAGGTCATCGCCAACGCAGAATAGACCATTCCGATTGTTACTATTGATTAATAAAATCACATTGCATTGAGTCATTCTTCGGTTGACGGACCATTCGATGTGTGGAAATTTTGCGGCCATGAACCATCGCTCGTGTGCCTTCGGGTCCCGTTTGCTGCAGCTGGGTGGAGCCCTACTGTGGCTTTCTTCGTCGCAGGCCTTCGCCCAGGTCAGTCTTCACGTCGGCGCCGCCCCCCCGCCCAGTCAGCCCGTCGTGGTCAGTGCTCCGGTGGCGTCGGTGCAGCAGCTGTCTTCAAGTGCCGTCGCCGGGGGCGGACCGCCGGTCGAAGTGCGGCTGACGGCCAACCGCTTCGGGGTTCAGCTGCAGCAGCTACGCGCGATGACGCAGGTCGGGCGCACCTGGACCAACAAAGATGGCTCGACGGGATCGACGGTCGATGACAAGGAAACCTGGACGCCGGTGTGCCAGGCCCCCTGCACGATCTCGGTCGACTCGGCGGCAAGCTACCGGATTGCCGGAGACGACGTGAAGCGCTCGAATCGCTTCATGCTGCCGACGGGGATGGCCCCCATTTCACTGCAGACCAGCGCCGGCAACGCCCACGCCTATCGCGCCGGTATCGCGCTGATGAGCATCGGGTCGGTGGTGACTCTCGGCGGAATTCTGGCGCTGCTGTTCGTCTCACCGAGCCGGCGCTTTGACCCCATGACCAACCAAGTGATCAGCACGGACTACACGGGGCCGCTGGTCGTCGGACTGCTGCCTGCAGCCCTTGGTCTGGCCACGCTGGGCGGCGGCGTCGCGCTGTACCTTCTGAACCGCACGTCCGTGCGACTGGAAAGCGGGATGCGCCTCGCCACGCTGGGCCGAGGCCTGTATCTGTCACCGCAGGGCCTGGCGTTCTAGCTGCGCTTCGCTGCCTTGCGCACGTCGCTGCTTACGTCGGGACGGGGATGGGCCGCGGCGACGCTTGGCACTCTTTGTGATCGCCGACCGTCTTGCAGACCTGATTGACAGAGCAGTCGCTGTTCTCCTGGCAGTGCTTCCCCAGCGGCTCGCGCGGGCTCTTGCTTTGAGCCGGCGGCGCACGCTTGCGTGGCGGCGGGGCCTCGTCGGCTTGCGCGGCAGCGATGCCACCGAATGCAGCGGCAGCGGCGAACAGCATAGCCAGTGGAACGACTCGACGGTGCATGGGGACTCCTTGTGCTTTGGTTAGGCGCGCGGGCTGCGGCCTTTTAGGCGCAGTACCAGATCCTGCATCGCTTTTAGCTGGGTCTCTAGCGCGGCCAGATCGGCGGTCGCGTTGTCCGACGCTGGGGATGCCCCGCGATCGGCGGCCGCTTTGGCTGCCCGTTCATCGCAGAGCGCGCGCTGGCGTTCATCCATGGCCTTCTGCAGCAGAGCCATTTCCGAGATGATCACGCCGACGAACAGGTTGAGGATGATGGTCACGCCGATGATCACAAACGTTGTGTAGTAGATGACCGGCGTCGTGCTGGCGTAACCGGCGGCGGCAGCGCGCGCCATCGCATCGCGCATCAGGCTGGAAAAGCCATTGCCGGTCACCACTTCAAACAGCGTCAGCATCGACCCGCCGACGCTGCCAAAGTGATCGCGATCCTGCGCGCCAAACAGGAAGGTGCCTGCGACGGCGTAGCTGTAAAAGTGCATCAGCAGAAAGATGCAGATGTACGTGATCGACGGCAGGCTCTTGAGCAGCGCGTTGACCAGCACGTGCAGCTTGGGAATCTCTTCCGCCAGACGCAGCAGACGCAGGATGCGGGCGATGCGCACCATCGGCAGAAACTCTGAATGCATGTGCACGGGCAGCACGTGCGGCAGCACGCACAGCACGACGATGGTGAAGTCAAAGCAGTGCCACGCGTCGATCCACGCCGCGCGCGGTCCGCAGCCGTGCGCGCGATCCTCGGCCACCTGCGCGGGGTCCAAGAAGTATCGCCAGGGGCGCTTTCCCTCGATGGCGAGCTTGAACAGGATCTCGAAGGCAAAGAAGGCGAGCAGCCCCAGATCCAGCCGCGCAAACAGGTCGCTGTGGCGTGTGCGCAGGCCGGCGTCGGTCTCAAGTCCGATCAGGATCCCGCCAAGCAAGATGACCAGCGTGACCACGTGGTCAAAGGGGTTGGGCTTGCGGTCGCGAATGTTCTGCAATAGCTGTCGCATGGGCTGGCTCGGCCTCTCCATCGACGGAGTGAACGTTCCCAGTCAGGATACGCGATTGTCGGAGAGGTTTTCGCGGCTGCGATTGCGGACGCCGCGCCGGATGCGGGATCGCTCGGCAAGGGTCCAGGCCGTGGAAGTGCAGGCGGGACCCGTGTGGCTCGCAATCGACAAAGGTCGAAGGACCGCACGGCCCCGACTTCGGCCCACTGCGCACGACGCGATCCGGCGGCCTTGGCAGGCGTGGACTGCCGACTAGAACGCGGCGAAGAAGCTGCCAGAAAGAGGATGGAAGAAGGTCGGACGTGGCGTCGGCAAGACACGGGACCGCCGATCGCTGCAGCAGGCAGGATCGCGGAGGAAGGAAGAGAGGCTCTTAGAACTTCAGGCGGATCTTGGCTTGGAAGGCCTGCGCCGTCGTGCCGTCGGATCGACGCGCATTTTCCCAGATGTCGTTGCGCTGCGACAGCGCGCCCAGGTCGAACAGAACGCCGTATTCAAGGGCCGTGTAGAAGCCCTCGTCCTTGTTCTGGTACATGACGCGCAGGTTGATTTCAGCGCCCATGTTGATGTTGTGACCGGGGAAGGTCGCGGGACGGTTGGCCAACGAATAGATGAAGTCGGCCTGCGCACCGAAGGTATCCGGCAGCAGCCAGTACGCGATCGTCGGCTTCAGGTACGTCGCGTTGTAGACCGTGCCCAGGATGCGCCGGAACAGGATCATGTCGACGTGGTAGTCGGGATCGAACGTAAAGCGCGAGTTGGTCAGCCCAATCAGCCCGTTGGGGTTGATGGTTCCATCGGGCTTTTCGCGGGCGCGACGCCAGTTCAGCTCTCCGCGCGGATCGCCGTTCTGTGCACCGCTGGCGCTGCCCACTTCCAAGCCGACATGCAGCGCGTTGTCTTTCAGGAACTTGTAGTGCCCGCGCACCAAGCCACCGAACTGCTGTAGCTGCAAAGTGGCCTTGCGTTGCGCGGTGTCGCTGCCATAACCACCGTCGCTGTACACACCCAGCTCACCGATGCTGCCGAAGACGCCGGCGCCTTCGACTTCCAGGTACAGCTTGCGCCACTGCAAGCGAGCCCAGATGTCGGTCGTCAGGCTCCAGGCATCGCGACGACCCAGCGACTTCTGCAGTTCTTTGACCGGGTAGTATTCCGGCGTGTCGGGGCCGACCATGGAAAGCGGCGTCGTCTGCGGCCGCGGGTTGTACACCAAGTCCCACGACTGCGTCCGAGCGGTCAGCAGGGCGCCGTAGTTCACGACCACCTAGCCCCGCTTCAGACGATCGGCGGTGATTAGCTCATCGTCTTTGCGCCCCAGCATCAGGGTCCACTGCATCACGTCATCGACGTTGTCGATGTTGTAGTTCCACCCCGTCAGCATCTGGTTGCGGACGATGGCGGACGTCGGACCGGATGCCGCCCAGTCCCAGGACACGGATGCGAAGTGATCCCAGCCAGATGCGGTGACCATGACGCGATCGACCGTCGTACCGAAGTCGCAGTCCGGGCAGTTGCCGTCGTGAAACAGCATGCCGGTGCCCCAGTGGAAGGGCATGCGGCCGAACGCGATCTCGACCAGCGAGGTCTTGACCTCGCCCCAGGCGCGCTTGGCCCGAATCGAGGACTGAATCGCGTTGATGGCCGACTCTTCGGCGACCTGACCGCGGCTGAAGATCGTCGGATAACCATCGGCGGCGCCACCGCGACCGTTGATGTAGAAGCCTTCCGGCGTCGAGCCCAGGATCAGGTTGTCGAAGATGTCGATCTGCCCTTTGACGCGCACGTGCTCAGAGATGTTGAGCGTCGGCTCCAAGCGGAAGCGCATGTCGGCGGTGCGGATGCCCTCTTCGCGGCAGGCATCGACACCGCTGCGCTTGGCACAGCTTGCGTCGACCGGACTGCCCATGGCGTCGGGGATTTCCGAATAGGGCGCGCCGAAGGGGTTCGACAGCTTCGTCGGATCGTTGAAGTGACCCCGGTTGAAGTGGTGCCAGTAGAAGCCGCGGCCGCGCAGGTAC
>JAYRFD010000612.1:0-3667 GCA_041908565.1 Polyangia bacterium
AGCTGCTGGCCGATCCCAAGTGGGAAGCTCGACGGGCCAGCTGGCGGGACTTGCTGAGCCGCATCGAGCGCAAGCTTAAGGCCAAGCAAAACTGAGCAGCGGCCCGGCCTGCCGCGCTTCCAGATCCAGAAGCCAGCGCTTGCGCGGTAGACCTCCGCCGTAGCCGGTCAGCTGTCCGCTGGCGCCGATCACGCGGTGGCAGGGAACGACGATGGCCAGGGGATTTCGCCCATTGGCCAGTCCGACGGCGCGTGATGCGGTTGGCTGGCCGATGCGCTGCGCCAGGTCTTGATAGCTGATCGTGTGTCCGTAGGGGATGCGCAATAGCTCGTCCCAGACCCGCTTTTGAAAGGGCGTGCCGTGGACGTGCAGCGGCACATCGAAGACCTGACGCTGGCCGGCCAAGTACTGCTGTAGCTGATGCTTGGCGCGTGTCAGCACCGGATGCTGTTCGTCCGCGCACCCGACGAGGCTGGGATCGATCGCAAAGTCGGCAAGGTCACCGGCGCTATCGGCTTGCGCCGAAAAGACGACGGCGGTCAGCGCGGCTCCATCGGTGCACAGAAGAAGGGGGCCAAGCGAGGCTGCGGTCCCACGAACAATAGAATGGGCGACGGTGGGGGACGGATCAGAAGGGGTGGGCGTTGGCATGCGGCCTTTGGGCTCGGCGCGCGGGACCGAGCGGCGCGAACATGTCACAGATTCTCGCGCCGCGGTCGGCGGCAATGCCAGGGACGGCTGGCTAGCGTCCGTAGGTCAGGATGCCGGTGCCGGCGAACCAGATGAGCCCGGCATTTGACGCCCAAATCGACAGCGGGCGACCCGGGCGGCCCATGCTGGTGTTCATCTGACGGAAGGCGGCTCCGTTCCAGCGGTACAGGGCGCCCTGCAGGTCCGAGAACCAAGCATCGTTGGGCGAGATGGCCGCGATCCGGTGCAGACCGCCGACGCTGCCCGCGATGTTCATTGCGGCGGACCAGGTGGTGCCGTTCCAGCGATACACTCTGCCATCGCCGCCGGCCCAGATGTCGGTCGGGCTGGATCCCGCGATGGAGTGGATGGGCACGTTGAGCATGCCGGTGCGCGACCAGCTTGTGCCGTCCCAGCGCGCCATGTCGCCGCCGCCCGCAGCAAACACGTTGGTGGGACCGGTGCCCCACAGCGCTTCGGCTCGCATCGTCAGGCTCAGCGTGTCGATGTCCCATTTGCTGCCGTTCCACTTGATGGGCGTGACGTACGAATCGCTGAAGGCCCACGCCGCTGCGGGGCCGGCCGCGAAGACCAAGTCCAGCGGGGTATCGCCCAGGGTGAACAGGTTGGGCACCGCTGAGCGTGTCCAGGCCTGGCCGTCGTAGTGGAACATGACCGCCTTGCTCGCCTCGCTACCGCACAGCCAGATGTCCGATGCGCTGGTTCCGCTGATGCTGTTCAGTGCCGAGCCAAAGCCAGTGACCATGGGAGGCGTCTCTTGGTACGCGGTACCGTCGTAGTGGATCAGCGTGGCTTTGTCGGTGACAAACCAGATGTCGGTCGCGCTGCTGCCCCA
This sequence comes from Polyangia bacterium, assembly GCA_041908565.1. Lineage (GTDB taxonomy): Bacteria > Myxococcota_A > Polyangia > Palsa-1104 > JAEUJZ01 > JAEUJZ01. Next base: position 1,547 of record JAYRFD010000612.1, read on the forward strand.
TGCCGACTTGATGTCGCCGGAAAAGACGTTGGCACGATCGCTTGTGACCTTGGTTCCGTCCCAGTGCGCCAGGGTGCCGCGCGGGCCGACCAGCCACATGTCGTTGGCGGCTACGCCCGAACCCTTGGTAAACGTGCCGACATCCTTGGCCGGCGTCTGGATTGTCGACCACGCGGTGCCATCGAAGCGATACAGCACGCCAGGAGGGCCGCTGGTGAAGATGTTGGTGGCGTTGATGCCCCACAGGCCGACGATGCCGGATGTGCCCGAGATGTCCGCCGTCGGCGCGGTGGGCGGCATCTGATAGGTCGTGCCCATGATGCGGAACATTTGTGAAGTCGAGTGCTGCATGTACGCAACCCCCGCCGAGGGCGTGTAGATGCCCTGGGGAGCGTAGTTGCGAGCCAGCCCGGTCCATGTGGTGCCATTCCAGCTCGAGACCGAGTTGTCATCGCCGTAGATCCAGACGTTGTTCGCCGCAGTGCCCGAGATGCCTCGGATGAAGCCCGCCGTTCGCAGGGTGGCTTGGCGTCGTGTCCACGCGCCAGCAGCGGCGAAGTGCAGGGCGTTGGGGCTTAGCTCTGCGACGATGACAGAGGTCGGATCGCTTGTGTACACCGCGCTGGTGTAGGTCGTGAATCCGGTATTGACGGAGGACCAGTTGGTGCCGTTCCAGCGCAACACGAGGCCGTTGTTGCCACCCGCGATCCAGGCGTTGTTGGCGGCGCTGGCGGACACTCCCTGCAGATCTTCCTGGGTCCCGCTGGCGGTGAAGTTCCAGCGAGTGCCGTCGTAGTGCAGGATGGTTCCCTGCGTGCCGATTGCCCAGACATCGTTGGCCGAAACCGCCGAGACATCTCGCAGGTTCATGCCGAAGGGGAGGGGGGCTTCCCAACACAGGCCATCGGTCGTGCACGCCAGGGGGCTGAAGTTCGCGCCGACGTTGACGTCCGCCGCCGGCGTCAGCTTGCAGATTGCGCTTTGTCCGGCACAGGCTCCGCTCCAGCCGGCAAAAGCGGTTCCCTGCTGACCCTGCGCGGCTAGCTGCAAGGGCACGCCCGAAGGGAACATCGCGGTGCACGATCCGGCCCCGCCGCAGTCGATGCCAGCCGGCTGGCTGGTCACCACACCGGTACCTTGGCGCGTCACCGTGACGACGATGGGCGGCCCACCGGTCATGTCGGCTCCGCTGCCGTCCATGTCCATATTCATGTTGCCGCCGCCCGTCCCATTGCCGTTGCACGCCGACAGCACACCCAGCGAGACCGCCGCCAGCGTCGTGGCCCAGGACGAACCACCCTGTGGAGCACAGACCAAAGCCGAGTTCCTCGAATTCACCATGCTGCACCTACTTCAATAAACAAAACGGGTTAGGAAGACGAAGATGGGACGCTGCGCGCGCGTGGCCAGCCCTTGCTTCTGCGCTCGGGTAGCCAGGAGCCATTGTCGGCGATGCGACCGCTCCCCATGCGTCGCTGCGCCCCCACGTGCGCGTCGCACGTTGGCTACTATACCGCGTCAGCGAGCGGGCGGGCGGATGCTCAGAATGTCGTGCCGCTGGCTCTACTTGTGACGAAGGATCTGCATGCCTGCGGCCACGGCAGGTCCATCGCTGGCAGCGAAGACCGCGGTCAGCTCAGACGTCACGCCGCTTTCGCTTTTGGTCCACGCGCGGCCGTCCCAGCGCAGGATGGTGCCGCGGCCGCCCACCGCCCACGCCAGGCTGCGGCTGACCGCCGACACATCGTTGATCAGCGCATCGCTTGGCAGTGGCATGTCCGTCCAGCGACTGCCGTCGAAGTGCATCGCCTGGCCAGCATCGCCAGGGCGCCGCTTTTCAAAGCCGACGGCCCAAATGTCATCGGGAGCGGTGCCGTGCAGCCGCTTGAAGCAGCCGGGCTTGCCGGCTTTCAATGTCGTCCAGGCGGTGCCGTCGAAGCGAGCCATGGTGGGCACTTCGTCGTACTTGCGGCAGGCCACGACATGGATGTTGCTTGGATTGGCGACAAACACATCGCCCAGGTGGAAGTCGGCCAAGCCTGGGATGGCGATGTTGATCCAGCCGCGTCCGTCGAAGTGCAGAAGCGTGCCGCGCGAGCCGCTGATCCAGACCTTGTCGCC
>JAYRFD010000613.1:0-1553 GCA_041908565.1 Polyangia bacterium
CTTTAAACATTGATATGTCAAAGTTAGAATTTCTAAATAGCGCTGGCATTTCTTCACTGTGTCTGTATGCAATTCGATTGCGCGACATGCCAGGCCGCAAAGTCATCATCAGCGGCAGCAATTCGGTGGCGTGGCAAGCGAAGTCGCTTGGCAACTTGCTGAAGTTCACGGACCGCATCCAGCTCAATCTGACGTAGTCGCCAAGCCCCCGCCGCCGACGCTGGCCCCCGTTTTCGCCGGCCGCTTCCCCGCTTCCCGTCCATCGCCCGTTCGTCGTCTGTCGCCCATTCGCCGCGCACCCGTCGGCAACCTGCCGCATGGATGCGTTTGGTCGTCCCCTTGACCGAATCTGCGGGTGGGCGGGACTGGACCCGGCGTCGCAGGGCCCCGGATCCGTCTGCCGCGGCGAAGGCATCGCTTCACCCCGCGCGCCCATGCGAAAATACCCGCGAAGGAGAAGACCCATGAACCTCAGCCTACGCCCTATGGATTCCGCCGTGCCTTGTGCCCCAGCCCATCCCAGCCGCGCCCGCGGCCCCGTCGTTGCTCGCCGCATCTTCGGCGGCCTGCTCGCCGGAGCGGCCCTGCTGGCCAGCAGCGCTGGCTGCGGCCTGTTCGACCAGACCATCACCCTGCAACCGCAGGAGTTCAAGCAGGTCTCAGCGAGTGGGGAAGGAAGGGCTGCCGTTGCGCGGGCTTGCGGGCTTGGCGAGCGTCGTCGTGGGTCGGCGTCTTGATGGCTCGACGAGGACCTACAGACGGGTACGGGATCACAGGGGGATCACCGTGACGCGCCACGAAGCCGCGGGGGTGTCTTGTGGGTGAGGTGCTTCGCCGAACCAAAGGCGGAAAGTTTCTGGGCTTTTATCTTCGATTTTATGAGGCTGGGCGGCGGCGCATTCTGGCCAGTAAACAGCCAACCTATGCCGAAGCGCGGCGCATGTTACGCGAGATTGAAGGGCGTATATCTCGCGGTGAAGCCGGCTTAGTCGAACGCCGCTGTGACTATCCAAGCGTTGGGCAGCTAATCGATCGATTTGCTGTGGAATACAGCAGACCACGTCTGAAGGATGTCGACCGCTATCGCGCCCAGCGACGATCGGTGCTGCGCAAGGCGCTGCCGATGCTGGGCAGTCTGCTGACGTCGCAGGTGCGTGAAGTTGACATCGCGCGCCTGCGCGACGCGCTGTCCCGACGCTTCGCTGCAGGCACCGTGCGCAATGTTCTGGCGTCGCTGTCGATCGTGTTTTCGTGGGCGATGAAGCAGGGGCTGGCACCGCACAACCCATGCCGCGGGGTCGAACGACCGACTGCCGAGCAGCGCCTGGACTACCTGTCGCGCGAAGAGGTACGGCGGCTGCTTTCGACGACGGCCAGCGCCACGACGGACCGAGGCCGCATGCAGCACGTCGCGGTGTCACTGGCCCTGTACACCGGCATGCGCAAGGGCGAGCTATTCGGCCTGCGCTGGCAGGATATCGACATCGATACGCGGCGCCTGACCGTCGCACGCAGCTTCAGCACGACGCCGAAGAACGGCAAGGCGCGGCATC
>JAYRFD010000614.1:0-6435 GCA_041908565.1 Polyangia bacterium
CTGCAGCACGTGCACTGGCTGCAAAGCGTGCCGGCCACGCTGCAGCCGCCGGCGCCGCTGACCGGCAGCGCCTGACAGCTACCGACGGTGTTGGCGCCGGTCTTGACGCAGTTCTGTTCGCAGCAGTCGCTGTTCTGCGTGCAGATGTCGTTGCGCTGGCGGCAGAACGAAGACGCCGCGCGGCAGGTCTTCGACGTCTGATCGCACAGACCCGAACAGCAGTCCGTGTTCACGGTGCAGGCATTGCCGGACGACTTGCAGCCCGAACCGGGGTTGATGGGCTGGCAAACCATCGGGGTGCCGCTGCACAGGCCGCTGCAGCACTGGCCAGCGCCGGCGCAGGCCATGCCATCGCTGGTGCAGGTGGCGGCGCAGACGTTGCCGACGCAGCTTAGGCCGCAGCACTCTGCACCTGTGGTGCAGCTTGATCCGGTGGCCTTGCAGCTGATCGGCTGCGTGCACTTCTTCGTCGCGGTGTCGCAGGTGCCAGAACAGCAGTCGGCATTGACTGAACAAGTGGCCGCTTGTGGCAGACAGGCCTGACCGCAGGTCCTGCTGCCCGGATCGCAGATGCCCGAACAGCAGGATCCGTTGTCGGCGCAGGCTTGCCCGAAGTTCAGACAGGACATCGACACCATCGAGCACATGCTGGTGCCGGGATCGCAGGTGCCGCTGCAGCAGTCCGTGTGATTGACGCAGGCTGTGCCCACGGCCAAGCACATGCCGACAGACATGTCATCACCCGGCGGTGGGTCGCCGCCTGTGGTGGTTCCATCGCAGCCGCCGCAGCGCAGGAACAGAAACACGGTGCTTAAACACAGAAGGCGTAACAGATGTTGGGCTTTGGATGTGTGGGTCGTCATGGTGCACAAAACGCAGCAAGTCCGGGGCCACTGTGACTAAGTATGCGAAGACGCTGCGAACCCCGCGCCAGCGCGCCCCGCAAACACCCCCCGTCTGTACCGTTTGGTACGGGGGGACGTACCAGATCGAACACCGGGCCTACACCGCATCCCGGCTGGAGCCACCGGACGGTTCTTCTTCCGCTTGCTGATCGGCCTCCATGCTCTTTAGGCGCGAATACAAGCGGCGACGCGTGATGCCCAGTAGCTTGGCCGCTTCCGTCTTGTTGCCGGACGTGCGGGCCAGCGCTTCATGAATCAGCTCTCGTTCCAAGTTGTCGATCGAAAAGCCGGGCTGAAACAGGTTGCTGGGCAGAATGGGTCGCGCCTGTTCGCCCAGGGCATGTGGCAAGTGCGACATGCGAATCACGACGGGGTTTCTTTCGGGATTGCCGTCGTTGTTCGCGGGGCCGCCTCCGCTGGCCAGGATCAGCGCGCGTTCCAGGACGTTTTCCATTTCGCGGACGTTGCCCGGCCAGGGATAGCGCTGCAGAAGCTCCATGGCATCCAGCGCCACTTGCGCACCCGTGTGGCGTCGCGAAAGGAAGCTCTTCACCAGCGCGGGAATGTCATCGCTGCGTTCACGCAGGGGCGGCACCACGATGGGAAACACGTTGATGCGGTAATAGAAGTCTTCGCGCAAGCTGCGGTCGCGCACGGCCTGAGCCAAGTTGCGATTGCTGGCGCAGACAAAGCGAACATCGACGGAGCGAACCTGCGTTCCGCCCACGCGAAAGAACTTTCGATCCTGCAGAAAGCGCAGCAGCTTGACCTGGATCGATGCCGGTAGCTCGCCGATTTCGTCCAGGAACAGCGTGCCGCGATCGGCGCGCTCGACATGGCCGATGCGCTGCTCGACCGCGCCCGTGAAGGCGCCGCGCTCGTGTCCGAACAGCTCACTTTCCAGCAAGGTCTCGGGCAGGGCCGCGCAGTGGACTTCGCACAACGGACCCGACTGTCGACGGGACTGGTGATGCAGCGCGCGCGCCAGCAGGGTCTTGCCGGTGCCGCTTTCACCCAGCAGAAGCACCGTCGCATCGGTGGTCGCCACTTGGCTTAGCTGTTCAAACACCTCGCGCATGCGCGCCGAGGTTCCGATCAAGCTCTCGGCCCGGTGGATCAAGTCAAGCTGTGCCTGCAGCCGACCGTTCTGTTCTTGCAGCGCGCGGCGGGCCAGCAAGCGCGCGATCTTGATGCGCAGCTCATCGATCGAAAAGGGCTTGATCAGATAGTCCTGCGCGCCCAGCCGCATCGCTTCCACTGCAGTCTCGGTCGTGGCATAGGCGGTGATGATGATGACGTCGGGCGGATTGCGCGCATCGCGAACGCGCTTTAACACCTCGATGCCGTCGATGTCGGGCAGGCGCAGATCGGTGACCACGATATCGGGGGCGTCACTCTGGGCGCGCTTGATGGCCTCTTGCCCTGTGGCGACGCGCTGGACTTCATATCCCGCAGAGCTCAGCGCGGTGCCGAGCATACGGCTTAGCTTGGGTTCATCGTCGCAGAGCAGGATGTGTCGCATGACAACTCACAAGGCACAACGAGTTAAGCAAGCGAGGCCGCGGCCCCCGCACTCGCAGGGGGCTGTGCCGGCAAACGGATGACAAAGCAGGCGCCCTTTAGGCGTGTGTCGGCTTCGGCTTCGACGGCGGCTGGGGTGGCCACGCTGATGCAGCCGCCGTGCTGTTCCACAATGCGCCGGCAGACGGCCAAGCCCAGGCCGGTGCCGGTCGGCTTGGTGGTGCGAAACGGCAGGAACAGCACGCGAAGCTGATCGCCGCGGATGCCGGGACCGCTGTCGGCGACGCGCAGCTCACCACCGCCATCGGACAAGCGATGGGCCGATACGCGCAGCTCGCCATGACCGTCCATGGCCTGCACGGCGTTCTGCGTCAGGTTCAGCAGCACTTGTCGCAGCCGATCGCGATCCGCCTGCACGCGCACCGGCCCATCCGTCTGGCAGTCAATGCGCAGCGTGTTTTCGTCGGGGAACTGGCGGCGCAGGTGCGCGCACAGCTCGCTGCACAGATCGCCCAGGTCGAACTCCGATACGCACAGCGGCGTCTCTTTGGCGAAGTTCAGAAACTGCGTGGTCAGTTCCGACAAGCGGCGGACTTCATCGAGGATGTCGCTTACCAGCGTCGGATCGGCGGCCTGTTCGCGCAGAAGCTCGGCGCCGGCGCGGATGGTTCCCAGTGGGTTGCGAAGTTCGTGCGCGACCATCGCAGCCATTTCGCGCACGGCCTGGCCGCGCGCGGCTTCGGTGCGCAGGCGCTCTTCACGACTGGTGGCGCGCAGGCCCAGAAACACCAACAGGACGCACAGTGCAGCCAGCGCCAGCACGGCCCCCGCCGATGAATAGGCGCTGGCCCGCAGCCGAGTCGGCAGGGCGGCAAAGGCGCTGCCTGCTTCCAGCACCAGCAGTCGCTGCGGCTGGCCCTGCACTGGGAAATAACCCGCCAGCACCGTCACGTCTTCGTTGGGGCGCTCGGCATCTGCCAGGCCATAAGCGGGCCCAACCGACGCCTGACCTTGCAGCGCATGCAGCGCCCGATCTGGATCGATGCGCAGAAGGTTGACGCGTGCCGCGCCCGGGCCCCCGACTGCACGCAGCGATTGATCCAGAAGATAGGCTCCTTCCAGTTCGTTTTCCTGGCTGATGGCCGACAGAAAGTCGGCATCGGATCCCCGCGCGATGGCTTGCGCGGCCGTCTGACCGATGGCTTTTAGACGCCCTTCTGTCGTCGCATTGACCGCCTGCAGACCGACATGCAGAAGCCGCAAGCTGACCGCCGCGCTGATCACCAGGATCGCGACCACGGACAAGAGCAACCACGCCGCTGCTCGTGATCTCATGCTCGGTGTTCCGTTTTACTGCGCAAGGCGCTGCTCAAGCGCCGGAAGATCGGCACTGCGCATCCGGGAAGAAGCCTTGCTGCGCAGCCGCTGCAGAGCGTGACGTAGGTCATCCGCTCGCTCGGTCCGTTCTTGGGAATCTGACACCTCATCGAGTAGCTGTGTGGCCTCGTCCAGCCACTCCAGCGCACCCTCGATGTCATCGGACAGAAACAGGCGGTCGATGTTTTGCCGCGCCAGCTCAAGACGCTGTCGGTAGATCAGTGTTCCGCCATCTGGGGCGGAATCGGCGCTGGGCTGGCGCAGCACCGCCAGGAAGTTGCGTGCGCCTTGCTGCAATCGCGGACCCAAGGTCAGCTGCGTGGCCGATGCGCCTGCTGGCACCGCAAGCAGCGCAGAAAAGGCCTGGCGGGCGCGGGTTGACATGCCCAGGCGATAGCAGCTAACGGCCGCGTAGTAATCGGCCACGGGCTCGCGCAGACCGCTGCGCTGCGCGCTTCGGAAGGCGCTTAGGGCGTGCAGGTGACGCCCCAGCTTGTGCAACACCATTCCCAAATAGACGCCGATGTCCGCCGGTGGGTCGTCGCCACCAACCGTCTGGAAGATGCGCAGCGCCGCTTCGTATTGCTCGGCACGGAACAGCCGCACGCCTTCCAAAAGCTGAAGCTGGCTCGCTTGGGGTTCAGCCTTGTTCGGCGCAACCTTCGCGGGGCGTGGGGCTGCGCTGTCCGGGACGGCCGCGCTGGTCGAGACCTGCACCCCTCTGCCCGCCTGTGCAAGCGCAGGCAGGGTGCACAGCACCTGCCACAGCACAGGAACGGGAAATAGAAGGGCTCCGCCTCGCATCCGCGATCGCTATTTTCCCGGTGGTGCGCCCGCGCTGAGGGCAGACCGACCGTTTGCGTTGCCGTTTGCGTTGCCATTGCCCAGGCCACGCTGAAGTTCGATGTTGCGCTGCACGCCGATGGCTCGCGCGGTCTGGGCCTGCACGGCCGCACCGCGGGCTTGTTCGCGCGTCTCTTTGTCGATGTTGCCGCCGCCGTGCTCGACCGCGCGGGGGCTAGCTGCCGCCACCGATCGACCGTTTGCGCTGCCGGTTCCCAGATCGCGCTCTAGTTCTTCACGGGCCGCAGCACGCAGGGCCGCGCGCAAGGCCGGGGCCTGCATGCGCGCTGGGCTGTGGTCTGCTGCAGTCCCTTTCAGCGCAGCCTTCTGACTGCGCAGCGCGTCCGCTACAGGCGTGCCTGGATCGACGTCGGCTTGAGCCTCTGCCGCTTCGCGCAGGGCGGAAAGCGGGCTCACTGGTTCTTCGGCGCGGGCCGATTGACACAGCCCCAGCCAAAGCAGTGCTCCCCAGATCCGGACCCATCGATGACGAGCGTGAGACATGGAACCTTATCCTCATTATATTTCATGCCCATCGTCCTTGGCATGTACCATTTGGTACATGCGCTCCCTGCCTTGGCCGATCCAATCGGGGCAAGCGATGGGGGCGCTGAGTCGGTTGCTCTTGCTAGCTGCACCGACCGTTGCGCTGGCTGCCAATGCAGGGCCTATGCCAGCTGGAGCAAGCGGCGCGTGTCGGGACCGGGACTGCAGCCGAGACACGACGCTCGCAAGCAGCGCGCACAGCGAAGCAGAGCCCGCCATCGACCTGCTGCTGCAGCAGGCCTTGACGCACTTGAAGGAGCGCGACTACGCCGCGGCGCGATCCCTGCTGCTGCAAGCGCAGCCGCGGATCAGCAAGACAGATCCGCAGTTCCATGAAGTTCTGCTGCTGCTGGGAATCTGCGCCTATCGCCTGCACAAGCTGGAACAAGCCGAAGTCGAACTGGCCCAAGCTGCCGAGTCCACCGACGAAGAGACGCGCGGACAGGCGGGGCTGTTCTTGTCGCAGGTCTATGCCGAACAAGGCGCGGCCGATCAAGCGCGCCGCGAGCTAAGCAACGCCGCGGGATCGCTTTCGCTTCGCGAGTCTGCCGAGCGCTTGCTGCGCCAGAGCCGTCCGCATCGCCTGTATCTTTCACTGCTGGTCTCGCCGGAATACGACGCCAATGTGCCGCTGACGCCGCTGTATGTGGCGGGGGCCGGCGCAGGACCCTGGCAGAGCGATGCGCGGGCCAGCATGGATGGCGATGTGCTGTTCCTGGCCAGCCTGGGGGTGCGACCGCTGCGCTATGGCCTGCTGCTTGGCAACACGATCTCGTATCGCCAGCAGCTTCGACTTTCGGACTTCAACCTGCTGTTGAATTCCACGTGGATCAACTTCAGCCACTTGACCGCCAACCATCGCCTGCGCTTGTCCGGCGCCTTCAGCTTGGCGGTGCTGGGTCCGAACTTCCTGTACCTCGACGGCGCGGGGCGCGTGCAGTACCGACGGCGCCTGCATTCGCAGTGGGGGCTGTCAGGAACGTACGAGGCGCGCTATCGCGACTACCGAACGGGTGAATTCGCCGCCCTGTCTGGCCTTGTGCAGTCTGCGCAAGTCGAGCTTGGCTTTGGTCTTGCGCCCCAGCCGGTCAGCTTTGGTGTGGGATATCAGGGCTTGCGTGAACAGACTCAAAGCCCGGATTCGTCGACGGAGGTGGCGACGGCGACCTCCGCGGTTCAGGACTTTCGCGCCTGGGTGCATGGGCCACTTCTGTGGTTCCGCGCGCGCCTGCACTCGCGGGTC
>JAYRFD010000615.1:0-2744 GCA_041908565.1 Polyangia bacterium
CACGCTGGGGGATGCGCCGCCGCGCGAGCCGATCACGCAGAACGACAAGCTGGGCGCTGCGCTGCTGCTGCTGATCGGGCCCCTGCTGCTTTACTGGTTCCTGCCTCGGGTGCTGGAACTGCATCCCGATTCACTGACCGAGCTATTGCACGAGCTTCGCATTCGCTGGGTGGATCTGCTGCTGGTCGGCTTTGGCATCGGCGCTGTGCTGCATCCACTGTGGAGCGCGATCAACTACACAACGCGTCGGTAGTGCTGTGCTCCGTCGGCATTGGTGCCGGGGCGTCGCTGTGTACGATCCGGCGCGGGCTAGCTGCGCAGCTGATAGTAGATCCCCAAGATCGTCCACAGAATCCCCAGGCCCCAGACCGGAAGAAAGAACAAGCTGCCGCCCGCTCCTGGGCGCGTCCAGTGCTTGCCCACAAACTTGCGGTAGGCCAGATCCAGCGCAACCGACAGCGGGCCCGCGATGGTCATCAGCAGTCCTTCAGACGTGTGGCCAAGGACTTTGCCCAGCGCCGTGGCCAGGCCGAAGGACACAGCAAAGATCGCGATGCCGATCAGGTTGAAGATGATCATGGCCCAATCCTATCGTGCGTCGGTCCGTCGAGGGGAAGCGACTGCGCCGATGCGAAAGTCCTCTGCCAGCAGGGCCCAGCGTTCGTGATCGCGCCAGCGTCCCGCGATCTTTAGATAGCGCGGCGAATAGCCTTCTTTGCGAAAGCCGCAGCGCTGCACCAGGGCGATCGATGCGGCGTTGTCGGGCTGGATGTTCGCCTCGATACGATGCAGGCGCAGCAGCTGCGATCGGCTGGACCGACTGGGCGATCGGCCAAAGATCTCGCGCAGCAACAGGCGCAAGCCAACGCTCATCAAGCCTTGTCCAGCGTGCGGTGCGAAGGCGTAGTAGCCCAGGTATGCGCTTTGGAAACAGCCCGCCACGATCTGGCTGATGTTGAAGACGCCGATCAGCGCATCGTCGCTGCAGCGGCGTAGCCAGCGCGCGCGGTAGTCTTCTGCGGTGCAGCGCTGCAGGTACTTGGCGAAGGCACGGGGCGTGTCGGGAGCTTGCACAAAGCGCCCGTGCAAGGCGCGGCTTTCGCGAGCCAGCGACACGAATTCGGTACGCGCCGCTGCATCGGGATCGGTCAGGTACACAGGCACCACCGCATCGCGCAGTCGGTTGGAAGATGCCGAAGCCATGCGCCCATCTTGAACTGGAAACCGCGTGCACCGAACAGGAAATGCGCGTCAACGATCGACGGCTGGCGGGGCGCGGCGATCCGCTGCGCTGATCTTGCTGCCCGCGATCCACTGCGCGGGTACTATGGAAGCCCCGAGGCCAACGATGCTGACTCGACACCACGGCCTGCTGATCTTGTTGTTGTTTGCGGTTGCGGCGCACGCCACGCTGGTTCAGAACTGGCTGGGGCGAGAGCCGCCGTGGATGCAGATCGGCTTCGCGCTGATCTTCGCGCCGATCGTGCTGGTTCTGCTGGGCGAGTGGATCGCTGGCGATTCCACCACAGCGACCTGGCAGCGCCGCGGCTGGATGATTGCTCTTTTGGGCGCGGTCTGGCACCTGGTGCTGGATGCGCTGTGCCTGCTTCTTCTGTCGCAGTCCGATGCGCAGCGTGGCTTTTTGATCGGCGGGGCCGCGCTGGGTGCGCTGGTCATGGGGCTGGCACTGCGACGGGCCTGGCGAGGGATCGTCGATCCGCAGGCACCCGAGCCGGACTGGTCCGCTGCCGCCAAGTCCGAAGGCATCTGGGGCCGCATCCAGCGCGAGGCCGCGCTGTTCGGTGGGACGCCGCTTGCGCTGATCCTGATCTCGCTGGGCTTTGTTGTCATGGCGGGTGTTGGCATCGCGCGCAATCCACACGCCTGGCTGACACTGCTGGGGGCCGGCGGCTTCTTTGGTCTTTGCGGCCTGGTCGGTGTGTGGATGGGGCTGGAGCGCCGCGCCATGCACCTGCGTCAGCCTTCGCCCTTCGCGCACCTGCGTCCCCGCTGGCTGCAGCGCTCGCTGGTTGTCGCGGCTCAGGATGGGCTGGCCCTGCTCGATCGAAAAGGCGCGACCGTCTATGCCTATGAAGACATCCGTGCGGTGTCGCTGGGCGAATATCAAGGCAACGCTGCGGTGTTTATCGAGCTTTCCGCGAAGGCGGCACCGCACCGCCTGTCGCGCGACGGACAGCCGCTGCCTAAAGATGCAGCCTGGCTGCGCAAGCAGGCCTGGAATCGCAACCTGCAGCAGACCTTGTGCGGCTGCGATCTTTTGTTGATGGGTGTGATGACGCGCAGCGGACCGGGCGTGCTGGCCGAAGAGATCGGCACACTGCTGACGGACTACGAAGCGCGATCGCAGCGTCCAAGCGCCGCGCAAGCGCTGGCGGATTTTCTTTCGCCCAATCGCTAGCGGCCCTGCATTGCCTGCGTGCTGCGCAGAATTTTTCTGCGCAGTGTGAGCCGCTTTGCAGTGCATCGCGCACTAATGGGCGTGTTGCACAGATCAGAAAAACCATGGCGTTTGCAGACTCGGATTCGCATGCGTCTGCGGATCCTGGGTTCGCTGATCGCGTGGCTTCTGCTGCAAAACACAGCGACGGCAGAAGAAGTGCAAGCGGCGCCGCGCAGCTGGGTCCTTGTGCCCAGCGTGATGCAAGGTCTGTACGTCTATCGCGATCATCCAACGCGCGGTTTGACATCTGCCAGCACGGCTCGCTTGGCGCTGTGGTTGAAGG
>JAYRFD010000616.1:0-3144 GCA_041908565.1 Polyangia bacterium
CGATCGGTGGGGACGGCGGGCAGCTTGGGCAGCCATGCCATTTCACTGCCGCTGATCCTGAACCTGGGCACCGAAGAGCAAAAGCAGCGCTACGTTCCGCCGGTCCTGCGGGGCGATCACATCGCGGCGCTGGCCATCACCGAGCCGGGCGGCGGCAGCGACGTCGCCAACCTGACCACCCGAGCGGTGCGCGATGGCGACCACTACGTCGTAAACGGCAGCAAGATCTTTATTACCTCGGGCTGTCGCGCCGACATCGTGGTGGTGGCGGTGCGCACGAACCCCGATCCCTCGCTGCGCCACTTGGGACTGTCGCTTTTGGTGGTCGAGCGCGGCACGCCGGGCTTTGTCGCCAGCCGCAAGCTCAAGAAGACGGGCTGGTGGTCGTCGGACACGGCCGAGCTGTCGTTTTCCGACTGCCGCATCCCGGTGGCGAACCGGCTGGGGGACGAAGGCGCGGGCTTCTTCGCGATCATTCAGAACTTCGCGGCGGAACGGCTGCTTTTGGCCGCGCAGTGCGTTGCCGTCGCGCAGCTTGCTTATGACGAGTCGGTCAGCTACGCCCGCACGCGGCAGGCGTTTGGCAAGACGCTCAGCGGATTCCAAGTGACGCGGCACAAGCTGGCGGACATGGCGACGCGCATCGTGCCGGTGCGTTCGCTGGTGGGCGACCTGGCAACGCGGCTAGCGCGCGGGCAGGCCAGCATGGCCGAGATCGCGATGGCCAAGAACGCCGCCACCGACATGTGCAGCTTCGTCTGTGACCAGGCCGTTCAGCTACCCGGCGGCATGGGCTACATGCGCGAGACCTTGGTCGAGCGCCTGGATCGCGACGCCCGCCTGTTTCCGATCGGCGGCGGCACCCGCGAGATCATGAACGAGATCATCGCGCGCGCCGAAGGCTACTAGCCAGCTCACCGAGACCCCGCTTCCTCCCATCTCCCGGACCGCAGAGCCGACGGTGCATGGCGCGCATGGGCTCTGGTGTCGCCGTCTGCTGCCGTTCCCATGGACGCGTCGAAGGCAACGGCGATACACTTTGAATTCGAACAGGGGCGACCCAGGGCAAACGGGGGAAGGCGATGGCAGACCCATCCAAAGGGACAGAACGGGGCCGCGGTCGTGAAACGGGGGGCGCCGACGCGCTGCGCGGAGATCCGTTTGCGCCGCTGTTGGCCAACATGTACGACGCTGCGCTGTCTCCCAAAGGCGAGCTAAGCCAAGAGCTACGCCGAGCGGCGGCACAGAACCAGGGGCTGCCGCCCGCGCTGGCTCCGGTCGTCGACAAGATCGCTCGCCATGCCTACCGCGTGACCGATGAAGACATCGCATCACTGAAGGCGGCGGGTTACAGCGAGGACCAGATCTACGAAATGGTCGTCTCGGCAGCCGTCGGGCGCGCCTATTCGATGGCTGAAAAGGCGCTGGCCGTCCTTGCAGAATCGGTGGCCCGCAACAAGCCCTAACGGGCGCGGCCCAAAGGGGGAAGAGAGCGCATGCGACTTTCCAACGTCGAGCATGGTCATCAGCTGCGGCACAAGTTCATGCTGCAGGTCATCAAGCTTATTGGCGGCGGGGCTCCCGATGTCGTGAAGCTGCTTTTGTACCGCCCGTCGACCTTTGGCGAGCCGTTTTCCGCCTTGTGTCAGGCGCTGCTGCGCGGCCCGTCGGCGTGGACGCCCGGTGAACGAGAGCTGTTCGCGGCGTTCACATCGCGCATGAACACCTGCCACTTTTGAACGCAGATTCACGGCGCGGTCGCGTCGATTGAACTGGGCGATGAAAAGACCAAGGCCATCCTTTCGGACTACCGCACGGCCGCCATTCCGGAGAGGCTGCGGGCCATGCTGGCCTTCCTGGAAAAGATGACGCTGCACATCGACGATCTAACGGCGGCGGATGTCGATGCGGTGCGTCAGGCGGGCTGCACGCCGGACATGATCCGCGATGCGATCTATGTCTGCTCGGCGTTCAACGCCATCGATCGCATCGCCGACAGCATGGGCTTCCGACTGCAGGACGACAAAGCCCTGCGCAAGTCAGCCCTGCGACTGTGGACACACGGCTACCTGCTGTAGCGCGTCCCCCGCACGCTGATCGTCCCCCGCACGCTGCAGTGCGAACGGTGGGTTGAAGTCTTTACGACGGCGAGGGGGGGAGGCTCCTTCGGCTTTGCCCAAGGGCAAAGAAGCCGAGGGGGACCTGGAACCGTCCCCCCGAAACCATCAGAACAGGTAGGCGATCATGCCGGTGGTCATAAAGGCCCACGTGGCATAGCCGGTGATCACGTGGCCCAAGGCCAAGCCCGCTTGGTCGGTGCGTCCGACTCGGTCGGCGGCGATCGGGCCCAAGATGATCTGGGTCGCCATGCCCGCCGTCGCCAGAATCATCGCGACCTTGTGCAGAAGAGCCGTGTCGAAGCGCACCGGCTTGGGATACGGGTTGGGGGCAAACAGAGCCATGAAGCCAGTGCTGCCGAACAGCGCCGCGGTACCAATGCCCAGCCCCAGGTGCGCGAAGCGATAGCGCCCGGTCTGGTCGCCGCTCAAGTACATGTCGTAGTGGTTCAGCTGACCGACGACGACGGTGGCGGTCAGCGCGGCCAGCGTCACGAAGCCCAGGATCTGGTGCGTGCTCAGCATGGGGCGGCGAATCTTGCCCAGGCGTTCGATGCGCGCGGCCTTCTCTGCCTCGGCTTTTTCCTGCTCGGGGCTCTTCTTCGGACCCTCGATCAGATCGAAGTTGAAGTCATCGCCACCGCTGGCCGGCTGCGCGGCGTCTTTCGTACTGGCGGTCGCGGGGGCGGAACTAGACGTCGCAGGGACAGAACTGGCCGTCGCGGGTGGAGGGCTGGCCCCCCCCTCGGGCGATGCGGCAAGGCCCGCGCGCTCGCCGGCGAACAGGCCGACAGCCAGCGTCAAGACCAGGGGAAGCAATCGGTGAAGGTGAACAGGGGGTACAGCCCGCATCGAGAAGTCCTTTGCAGCGTCTTTTACGTGGGCCCGGTTGTATCGCGAGGCCGGGGTTTTGAGAACTCTCTCCGCGGCCCGCGCGCGAACAGCCGCACGGGCATGCGATCGACCCCGTTGTGGCCGCGATGTGGAAACGACCCGGCCACGATGTGGACACGAACCGGCGCCTGCC
>JAYRFD010000617.1:0-18019 GCA_041908565.1 Polyangia bacterium
GCGCCCGAGCCGCTGCGTCGCCGTCGCATCAGCGAGACCTTGCCCCTGGGTCTGCGTGCGATCGACGGCTGCTTGACGGTGGGTCAAGGCCAGCGCTTGGGTCTGTTTTCCGGGCCGGGCATCGGCAAGACCACGCTTTTGGGGCAGATCGCGCGCAACACGGCCGCCGACGTCACCGTGATCGGGCTGATTGGCGAGCGCGGTCGGGAAGTCCGCGACTTTCTGGATACTCAGCTGGACCCGGCGGCGCGCAAGCGGACGGTCGTGGTCTGCGCGACGTCCGATCATCCTCCACTTTTGCGCATCAAGGCCGCGCTGGCAGCAACGACGATTGCGGAACACTTTCGCGATCGCGGCAAGCGTGTGCTTCTGCTGATGGACTCGCTGACGCGTATCGCGCGGGCGCAGCGCGAAGTGGGTCTGGCGGCTGGCGAGCTACCGGCTCGTCAGGGCTATCCTCCGTCGGTGTTCGCGCTGCTGCCGCGGCTGCTAGAGCGCACCGGACAAGACGAGTTCGGTTCGATCACGGCCGTGTATGCCGTGCTGGTCACTGGCACCGGCGAAGACGCCGACGACATCATCGCCGAAGAGGTGCGCGCGACGCTGGACGGCCACATCGAGCTATCGCGCGATCTAGCTGAGCGTGGGCACCACCCAGCGATCGACATCCTGCGATCGCTGTCGCGCTTGATGGACGACTTGGTGGATGCGTCGCATCGCCAAGCAGCCAGTCGCTTGCGGTCTGTTCTGGCGGTGGCGGCGCGGCAGCGCGATCTGGTGCTGCTGGGCGCCTATCAGCGCGGCTCGGATCCCGAGACCGATGCAGCGCTCGATCGCCTGCCGCGAATCGAAGCCTTTCTGCGACAAGAACGCGGCGATCGCACCGATCTGGACGAGACGCGGCGACGGCTTCTGGCCCTGTTCCGCGACTGATCGCAGGGCGCCAAGGCTCGATCAGATTTTGTCTGGCAGGGAAGAAGCGAAGCAGAGGCGAAGAGGGGAGAGGGCGGGCGCCACCGCAGTCGCAGCAGCGCCGGGCGGGGGCGGATCTTAGAAGGCGAGGCGGGCGCCGATGCGGAGATACAGCGGCGCTTGGAATGCCGTCGGTTGGCCGTAGTTGCTGTTGAGCACCGGCACCGAGCCGTCGGGCGAGCGCAGCTTCTTGAGATCCGCAGGCTTGCCGTAGCGAATCGGATCCACGAACGAGAACGTGTACTCGTCGTCGACGTTGATGACTTCCTGCTGGTTGAACAGGTTGATGACGTCGAAGTACAGCGTCGCCTTGACCTGATCCGTCAGCTGATGGTCATAGCCGATGTGCGCGTCCATCTGCGTGATCGTCGGCGTGCGACCGCCCGAGCCGGACGGCAGGATGAAGGTCTCGCGGGCACCGTATATCGAGTGCTGGCCGAGCACCTGGATCGGACGACCGGACAGTGCCGTGAAGGTCAAGCTGGCGGTCACCGAGCCCTTGCCGCCAAACACCGGCTGCACATAGAAGCCGGTGGCCTTCAGGTTGTGCGGGCGATCGTTGTTCAGCGGACCGTCGCGGTTCACCAGCAAGTCGATGATGTCGTACTGCGTGGTGATGTTCGGATCGAGCTGATTGTTGTACGGGTTGAACGGCCCCGGGAAGTTACCCGTCAGCCGCGAGTACGTGTAGTTGGCCAGGATCGAGAAGCGGTTCGACAGCCGCTTGTTCACGGTGAAGGTCACCGCGTGGTACTCGCGCTTGGGCGGCGGGAACAGGGCAACTGCCTTGGTCACTTCCAAGCGGCGCTCGGCCTGCGCGGCCTTTTCTGCCAGATCCTTGTTCATCGGATTGGCTTCGGCGGCTTTCTTGGCCGCGGCCAGATCGTCTTCAAGCTGCTTGACCTGTGCCGGATCGGCGACCGCTCCGGGGTTCGCGATGAAGTACGTCTCGCCACCGTTGACCGACAGATCTTCCACGGCTTGGCCCAGCGTGCGGTACGTGTAGAACGCGCCGACGACGATGTCCCAGCCGATGTCGTACTGACCGCCGGCCACGAACTCATCCAGATACTGGCCCTTGAGGCCTGGCTGGACGGGCGCAAACACGCCACTGCCCGCCACACGCGGCTGCGTCAGGTTGCAGGGGAAGCCCGCCGCCGAGTCCGGCACCGGCAGATTGCGTCCGCCCTGGGTCGTTGGACGACGCGGGCAGTCAGTCGTGAAGCCACGGCCCACCAGCAGACCTTCGCCGCTGAAGGCGCGGTCGTTGATGTCCATCGGGATGGACTGGAAGAAGCGACCGTAGTTGCCGTAGATCTTGGCGCGGCCCTTGCGCGTCGGGTCCCACGCGAAGCCCACGCGCGGTGCCAGGTTGTCCAGCAGCGAGATCTGCTTGCTGCCGTCGGCGCCGTAGACGTCCTGGATCTCCCAGCGAATGCCGGCGTTCAGCACGAAGCCCGGCAGGAACGACACGTTCCAGCTATCGCGCAGATACATCGCGTAGTTTCGCGTCTCGGTGATCGCGCGGAAGTAGTCGTAGCAATAGAAGCCCTTGGCGATCGGACAGGGCGTGCCTTTGTCGCCGAACTTGTTGATCTCGTCGGGCAGTGCGAAGCCGCGGTTGGTCCGCAGGCCCGAGCCGTCGGCGTTGGTGGTGTACGTCACGCGCCCGGCGTACAGGCTGTTGGGATCGAAGTCGACGCCGGTGTACTTGCGCGTGTTGTCCGACAGGTTGTCTTCAAAGTCGAAGCCGAGCTTGAACTGATGGTTGCCCAGCAGGTTCACGAACAGGGTGCCCGACGCCTGCAATGCGTGACGCTGCAGCACCCGGTTCAGGACGAACTGACCGTAGCCGTACGCGAAGTAGTCGGTGATCGGGCAGGGGTTGAAGCCCGTACTGGGATCGCGTCGGCACTCCGCCACATCTTCGAAGTCGGCCAGCGAATAGGGATCGCTGCCCGATGCGCGGTAGCGAATCTGCTGACGGTTCAACGCGTTGGGAACATCGGCACGGCCTTGGTAGTGATAGCCGTACAGCACGTCGACCTGCAGCTTGCGGTCAAACAGCTTGCCGATGTAGTGGACCATGCCGTCGTGGACTTGCTGCGATCGGTCGACGAGCAGGCCGTTGGGATCATTGCGCACGTTGCCGTTGTAGTAATGGTCAACCTGCGGCGCCCCGATGTAGCCCAGCGTGATGTTGTGATCGGGGTTGATGTTGAACTGCAGCTTGCCGATCCAGTTGTAGATGCGCTGGTACTCGCGCAGCTCTTGGCTGCTGGATTCTTTGGTCAGCAGTGCGTTGGTCTCAAGCCCAGCGCTGAGCGCCGGATCCGACAGGTATCCCGGAGCGCGATAGTCCGGATCAACCTGCGGCGTGACCATGCCGTTCTGTCCGCGCATCGGCACGCGTGTTCGCAGCACTCGATCGATGCCCGTGATCGTGAAGGTCGGGGCAAAGCCGGCATAGAACCAGATGCGGTCCTTCACAATCGGGCCGCCAAGCTCGAAGCCGAAGTCGTACTGGTGAAGCTGACGCGTCCGCGTGCCCAGCGCTTCGCCCAAGCGCGCGACGGTGTTCGGCGTGGCCTGGAAGGGCGCCCAGGCTCCAAACACACCGCCGTGGTATTCGTTGCTGCCGGTCTTGGTTGCGATCGAGATCACGCCACCGGTCGCGCGACCGTATTCGGCTTGATAGCCACCGGTGATGACCTGGATGTCTTTGATGAAGTACTGGTGTAGCTGAGTTGCCACCACGCCCGTGTTGAGATCCGTGGTGTTCAGACCGTCGATGATGACGGCGTTTTCGTTGCCGACGGCACCCGAAAACGACACGCCGACATCGCCGCCGGCCTGCTGGCGCGGTGCCACGTCGGCAGAGCCCGGGGCCAGTGACATGACCGATTCGTAGGTGCGGCCACGAACGGCGGTGTTCTGCAGGATCTCTTGCGTGACTTCGACGCCGGTGTTGGCGGTCACGGTGTCGACGTTGGGCGCGCGCTCGCGAAGGACGATCTTTTCGGCTCGTCCCTTCGTGGTCGACATCGCGACGGCGACGGTCAGCGTCTTGTTCAAGCTGACCCGCACACCGGGCCGTTCGACGATGACGTCGTTGAAATAGAAGCGAACGACGTAGTTATCGCCTGGCGGTAGCTGCGTGATCAGATAGCGACCGCTGGAGTCCGTGACCTCGGTCTGATCGCCTTGCAGCGCAGGCCCACTGACCACGACGGTGACACCGGGCAGCGCGCGCCCGTTGTCCTTGTTGGTCACCTGTCCTTGGATCCCGCCGAACTGAATCTGCGCCATCGCGGACGGCGCATACAGAGTCGATAGGGCGACGCCTCCACCGAGCAGCGCAGGCAGCGACAGCCGGCGCAAGAGAGGACGAGCCAAGGACCCCGCCGACGGGCGTTCCGTCGTGCAGGAAGGACGCTTAGAACGATTCTGCTTTCGTGATCTCATTGCCGTTTCCCACGGGATGGGTCGTGTCGTGTTGCCTTGCGCCCCGGACTAGGGACACTTGCTCGCTGCGCGTGCGTCCGCGTTCTTGATGTGCGGTTCGGCCGACATCGCTGCGAACTTGACGTTGATGTTTAGCTCGCCGCTGATGGAGTGCCGCCCGGGACCGAAGGTCGCGCCCTGGACAACGTCCTTGATGCTGCCGGCGGGGATGCGGATCTTCACTTCGCTGGCATCGGCTGGCCAGTCTCCCGTCGTCGGGAAGATGTACAGCTCGCGCTGGCTCTTGGGTGCGCAGCCGGGATTGGCGAAGGCGTTGCTGCCCAGCGTGACCGGGATCATGGTGCCGCTTTCCCGACGGGCTTCGACCACCACCGCGCTCAGGCTTTCGGCATGAGCCGGCGCATTGAGCACAAGCGAAACGGCGCCATTGCGCTGCTGATCGGCGATATCGAAGGTCGTCAAAGCCGGCTGGCTCTTGTAGACCCACTCGTCTTTGTCGGGGCTGTTCTTGCTGCCAAAGACCCGCAGGATCTGGAAGGGCTCGGTCTTGAACTTCAGCAGCGCGGTCTGTTCACCCGTGCTCGCCCACTTTTCGCCGTCCCGACCTGCCAGCCCACCGCCGACCTGCACGGTGTAGCTGCTGTCCGGCTCTAGCGCTGCGCGCGGATCCGTCGTGTCTTTCATCGTCTTCGGGTCCTTGGTGATCACCGACAGCTGAACCGACGGACCGTACGGAATCGACAGCGGATCGAACGACACATCGGACCCGCTGACAAACAGGTTGCGAGACAGCGGCGGCAGGCCACCGCACTCGGAACACGACAGCTTCACCGAGTCGCGCAAGGCCAGCGCGGCGGCATCGGTGGTGCTGGCATCGGCCTTGCCGTCGTACGTTACACCCAGCTCTTTCCCGTCGAACAAGAGCGGCGCTTTGTTGAACACCACGCGAATGTCTTGCACCGAATCAGGCGTCGGCACGCTCTTGTGCGGAGCGTAGCGATCCTTGAAGACGTCGTTGTAACAGATGCGGCAGATGCGAAGCTCACGGTTTTCTGCCTTGGTGCAGTCGGGAGCGGTCTTGCAGTCCGGCAAGCTGGTGTCCGTAAACACCGCCGCATCGCGCGATCCGGGATCCGACAGCGTCAGCTTGAGGACTTCGATCGGGCCCTTGGGTTCTTCGAGCTGACCCGTCAGATAGTCAGCGCAGCCCGAAAGAAGCAGTGCGGCGCTCAGCCCAGCGCAAGCGCCCAGGCCAGCACCGGCACCTGAAACGGCACCAGAAAAAGCTCGGAAGGTTCGTGACGATGACATCGCAATGCTCCAGGCGAGGTTGCTGCAGGCCAGCTGAACTACACGAGCCGGCGCAACCCCTATACAACGAGGCGCTGGCCAAAGTCACCAATGAAGATCAGGGCTTGGCCGCAAGGCGGCCTGTGCCTGAAGCGAAGCTGGAACCGTCCGTGATCGAAGGGGTTATTGACGCGCGAGCCCGGGCAGCAAAGCCGCTTCCAGCGCGTCCAGGTGCGGGGCCACGATGAGCGGCGGGTTGCTCATCGTTCCATTCGTTCCATTCGTTCGGCTCGTTGACCCTGGCCCATTCCCTGAATCTGTCCTTGCGCGCTGTCGGTGATGCTGCAGCTTCTGGCTGCTGAACTTCAAGCCGTGCGCGGTGCTGACCACGACGACGCGATCGGTGGCTCGCACCGTTCCTTGCTGGCGCAGGTGCTGCAGCGCGGCCAGCGCGACGCCGGTGTGCGGATCCGCGTACAAGCCATGCCGATCGCCCAGCAGCCAGGCCTGCGTGATCTCGTCTTCGCTGGCTTGTTCCACCACGCCATCCAGTTCGCGCAGGATGCGGATCGCTTTTTCGACATTCACCGGGTGGCCGATGCGAATCGCGCTGGCTTGCGTGGGGCCAGCCGACTGCGGCTGGAACCGCCAGCCGTTCTTGAAGGCCGCATAAAGCGGAGCCGCAGCCGCAGCCTGTGCCGCACACAAGCGCGGCAGGCGATCGATCACGCCCAGGGTGTGCAGCAGCTTGAAGCCCTTGCCGATCGCGGTGATGTGCCCCAGGTTGCCGCTGGGGACGATGACCCAGTCCGGAGGCTGCCAGCCCAGCTGCTGACACAGCTCGATCGACAGCGTCTTTTGGCCTTCGATGCGCAGCGGGTTCATCGAGTTCGCCAGGTACACGCCGTGCCGCTGGCAGAACTCCGCCACCAAGCGCATGCAGCCATCGAAGTCGGTATCCAGTGCGCAGGTCGTCGCGAAGCTCGACAGCGGCTGCGCAAGCTGTTCATCGCTGACTTTGTCGGCGGGCAGAAAGACGATGGCGGGAATGCCGGCTCGCGCTGCATATGCCGATAGCGCCGCGGATGTGTCGCCGGTTGATGCGCAAGCGATCGCCGAGATCGGCTGCGTACGTCGCAGCGAATTCACCATCGACACCAGCGCCGTCATGCCGACGTCTTTGAACGATCCCGTCGGATTGTGGCCGCACTGCTTGATCCACAGCCGATCGCAGCCCAGCTGTCGGCCCAGGATCGGCATCGGGACCAGCGGTACGCGGCCTTCGCCCAGCGAGACGATGTCCTCCGGCAGAAGCGACGGCAGCACCCATTCGCGCTGAGCCCAGACGCCGCTTTGATCCAAGAACGACGCGCTGGTCGCCCGCTGCGTCAGCAGATCGCGCCAGTCGGCCGCGGATCGCTGACGCCACGCCTCTTCGTCGTGCACCACATCCAGCAAGCCGTTGCAGGCCCGGCAGCGCACCAAGATCTCGGTCAGGGGGTAGGTCTTGCCGCAGCCCGCAAAGCAGTGGAAGCGAGCGGAAAAGATCGACGATGACATGCGCTGCGTCCTTGCTGTGCTCAGTCGTTTTGGCGGATGAAGTGTTCGAAAAAGTCGACCACGCGCGCGTAGTCCGCGATGGCGATGCGTTCGTTGGTGCCGTGGAAGCGCGCCAGGTCATCCGGCAGCAGCAGGATGGGCATGAAGCGATATGCGTCGTCCGCAACCGCCGCGTAGTGCCGCAGATCGCTGGCGCCGATCATCAAGGATGGCGCGATGACAGACTCGGGGAACAGCTGACGGATGCTCTGTGCGATGCGACCAAATGCGGGTGCGGTCACCGAAGAAGTGGCCGAAGGCTCGGCGCCGAACCCGCCGGCGATCTGCACTTCGACCCGTGAATCCGCGGCCACCTTGCGCACATGCGCAACCACCGATTCGACGGTATCCCCAGGCAAGATGCGGAAGTTGACCAGGGCGCGAGCGCGCTGCGGCAGGACGTTTTCCTTCGGGCTGCCTTCCAGCATGGTGATCGCCGTTGTGGTGCGGATCATGGCGTTGGTCGACGGCTGCTGCTGAAGCTGCCAGCGCAAGACCGGATCCAACAGCCACAGGTTGGTCATCACCAAGCGCAGCGCGATCGGCATCTCGCTGGCCAGGTATTCGAACATCAGGCGCGGCGCACCCGACAGGCGATCAGGCATCTGATTGGCCTCGACGCGGGTTAGCGCGGAAGCCAGGATGCCGGCGGCTGTTTGCAGCGGTGGCATCGAAGAATGCCCGCCTGCGGATTGCACCGCCATTTCGACGGTGACAGAGCCTTTTTCCGCCAGCCCGATCAGCGCAACCGGACGACGCATGCCAGGCAGCATGTCTTTGACCAAGGCCATGCCTTCATCCATGGCGAATTCCAGCCGAACACCGCTTTTTGCGAGCCGCGCGGTGATCGCTTTGGCCCCCGTCCCGCCGACTTCTTCGTCGTGCCCGCAGGCGATGTACAGCGTCCGCTTGGGTTTGTAGCCGCTCTTTAGAAGGCGCTCGACGGCCTCCATAATTCCCAGCAGATTGAACTTGTCATCAAGCGCCCCGCGGCCCCAGACAAAGCCATCGGCCAGCGCGCCCGAAAACGGAGGCTGCTGCCAGCGCGACTCGGTCCCTGGCTCGACGGGCACAACATCCTGGTGGGCTGCCAAAAGATACGGGCGAAGTGTGCTGTCGCTGCCTCGCCAGGTGTAAAGAAGCGCCTGCCCTGGAACCGACGCATCGGACGTGATTAGCTCGCGCTCTAGCGTGGCGTGCAGCAGCGGAAACGTCGACTGCAGGTGCGCGTGCAGGGCAACAAAAGCTTCAGCACTTCGGGCGCGCGCCGCGTCATCTTTGCGCAGGGGAGACTGCGAGATCGTCGGGATCCGAATCGCTGCTGCCAGGTGCTCGGCCATGGCCTGCGGATCGCCGACGCTGCCGGACGGAGCCACGGCCGCTTGTGGGGACGGGGGCTGCCGCGACGGCGTCAGGCTCATCTTGATCGCCAAAATGGCGACGAGCCCGAGTAACCCCGCCAGCGCGGACAACACGATCTTCTTCAGCAGCCGTCCAACGGTCATCTTCTGATCGCTTGTGGGTGACGCGGTCATTGTTGTTCTCCGCGGCGTTCTCCGGGTTGCGATGCGGACGATCGCACCATGCGCAACAGCAGCAGCAGGGCGGTCATGGCCGACAGACGGCGGATGTCCTCTCGCTCACCCGGCCAGGTGATCAGGCGCGTGTCCAGCCCAGCGGGTCCACAGACCGCGATGTGCACGGTGCCAACCGGCTTGTCGGGCGTGCCACCACCGGGCCCAGCAATGCCAGAGATCGCAGCGCCATACGTCGCCTCATAGCGATCGCGAACCCCGCGAGCCATCTCTTCGACGCACTCTCGGCTGACCGCTCCATGGGAAA
This sequence comes from Polyangia bacterium, assembly GCA_041908565.1. Classification (GTDB taxonomy): domain Bacteria; phylum Myxococcota_A; class Polyangia; order Palsa-1104; family JAEUJZ01; genus JAEUJZ01. The sequence goes on from JAYRFD010000617.1 coordinate 9,169, forward strand.
GCAGCGTCTCTTGCCGCACCCCAAGCTGCTGCACTTTCACTTCGTTCGCGTACGAGATCACGCCGCCGATGTAGTAGTCCGAGCAGCCGGCGACCCCAGTGACCAGAGCTCCCAGCAGACCTCCCGTACAGGACTCTGCCGTCGCCAGCTTCGCGCCCGCTTGCCGAAGTGCACGCCCGACGACGTTAGGTAGATCGTCATCCCCTTCGCCGTACGCTGCATCGCCCAAGCGAGCCTTGGCTTTCTCAAGCAGCGCTTGATGGTGCAGCGCGGCTCGGGCGGTCTCTCCCGTCGTGACCAGCGTGACTAGGATTTCTGGAAAGGCCAGGCGATAGTGCAGCGTCGATCGCGGATGACCGATCGCTGTGTCGCCGTCCTGGGGTGGTGGGGCCAGCAGTGGCAGCAGGTCGCGTAGCTTCTGATCGGCTTGGCCTTCGGTCAGCCCGAAGACTCGCAGCGTGGTCTTCAATCGACCGTGGTGCGTGGGTAGACGATCGCGCAGACGTGTTGCGATCGCCGTTGAAAAGATCGCTTTCAGCTCCGCTGGCACACCGGGCATGAAGAACAGCTCAGTGGACCCTAGCCCGATCGCAAAGCCGGGAGCCAAGCCGACGGGATTGGCCAACACCGTCGCTCCAGATGGCACGCGTACTTGACGCAGGGCAAGCTCTGGAACCTCTCGTTTTCTCTCGGCAAAGCGCGCACGCAGCCGGGTCTCGTGCGCGGCATCGATCACGGGCTCTTTGCCGATCAATCCAGCTGCCACATCGACGGTTAGATCGTCTGAAGTGGGCCCCAGACCGCCGCTGACCAGGACCACAGAAGCACAAGTGCAAGCCCGCCTGATCGCCTCGATCATGTCGCCTTCGACATCGTTTACGCCGAAGCGCCAGGCGACGTAGTAGCCCAGATCGCTTAGCTGCTCTCCCAGCCAGGCCGCGTTGCGATCGATCACCTCGCCGCGGTTCAGTTCGTCGCCGATGCAAACGATCGCTGCGCAGCTTGCGATCGGCCTGCTGTTTTCAGACGAAGAATTACTGGATTCCGAGGAGAAATCAGGCGAGCCTTTTGACATGCGCGCGATTCTACCGCAAAGCCGATCGGGCCCTTTTGCATGCCTGCGACCGCGGGTTTTGGGGTCCAATCGCGATGCGATGCAAGTCCGCGCACTTGCTGGCCACCGACTCGCAACCATGAGTTCGACGGAGTGGGGTCAGCTGTCCCGTTGACTTTATCTCGCTGGTTGATAAAGTCCTATTCTGCGCGGTGATATAGGGCCGGGCGTTTTTACCATGAAGATCCGCTACGCTGCCAAGACCGATCCTGGAATGAAACGCACCCACAATGAGGACTTCTACCTTACGCTTGACGAGGAGAAGCTCTTCATCGTAGCGGATGGCATGGGTGGCCATGCTATGGGCGAGGTAGCCTCTAAAATGGCTGCCGAAACCCTGCAAGAGTTCTACAAACGGACCAAAGACGAGGACGCTACGTGGCCCTATAAAATGGACCGCCAGCTCTCGTACGTGGAGAACCGTCTAGTCTGCGGGATCAAACTCGCGAACTGGAAGGTCCACGAGTCCGCCACCAAAGATCCTCGCTGCAAAGGCATGGGCACCACCATGGTGACCGCCATGCTCAACGGCGATCGGGCGTACTTCGGCTGGGTGGGTGACTCGCGCGGCTACCGCTTGCGCAACGGCACCATCAAGCAGATGACGCGCGACCACAGCCTCCTTGAAGACTACAAGGAAGCGAAGCCGGATATGACCGAGGAAGAGCAGCGAAACTTCCCGCACAAGAACGTCATCACCCGTGCACTTGGCATGCGTGAGACGGTCCAGGTCGACATTCGCCCTGAGTCGATCGAGATCGGCGACACGTTCATGCTGTGCTGTGACGGTCTGACCGGCATGATCGACGATCTGCGCATCGGCGAGATCATCAAGAACGCCGACGAAGATCTTGAAAAGTGCGTGACCGATCTGGTCGATCAGGCCAACAAGAACGGTGGCGTCGACAACATCACCGTGATCGTCCTGCGCACCTACGAAGACGACAAGTACAAAGAAGTCGCTGAGAAGTTCGACAAGAAGAAGAACTAGCGCTTCTCCCGTCTGTTCTCCGCATCTCTTCGCCTTCCTCGCACTGTCCTTCCACGCAAATTTTTCTTGAAGACAAGCCGCCACGACTGTCATTAGATCCGGCGTATGTCGACCGGATCTTCCCATGACGTAGACGTGATCGTGGCTGGCGGCGGGCCAGCGGGTTCAACAACGGCGAGCTTCCTGCGGCGCCTGGGTCGCAGCGTGCTGGTCCTGGAACGCGAGCAGTTCCCTCGCTTCCACATCGGCGAATCCCTGTTGCCTTGTGCCGGCGATATCTGGGACGAGCTTGGCCTCAAGGACGAAATGCACCGTCGGTTTATCGTCAAGCCGGCGGCTCGTTTCATCCACAACGAGTCGGGCTCTGAGTTCACGTACTACTTCGCCAATGCCATTCGACCGGACTACCCCTACGCGTACGAAGTTCCGCGAGACGAGTTCGATCACATGCTGCTCGAACGCTCGCGCGAACTTGGGGCGGATGTTCGCTACCAGCACGAGGTGCGCGACATGGACGTCCAGGCCGATGGCGTCCGCGTCCAAGTGCAGCCAAACGATGGCGCGGCCTATTCCGTTCGCGCGCAGGTCTTCGTCGATGCGACGGGCCGGGACACCCTGCTGGGTACGCGGCTGGGTCTGAAAGTCGCCGACGAGCTAGTCACGACCAATGCCGCTTGCTTCACCCACTTCCGCAACTGCAATCGCCAGACTGGCGCCGATGAAGGGAACATCACCATTGTTCTTTTCGACGGTGGGTGGTGGTGGTTCATCCCCTTCAAGGGCGAGATCACGTCGATCGGTTGCGTGCTGCAGAAGCACTTCTCGATGGCCAATCGCGGCGCATCTCCTGAGGAATTGTTTGAAGCGGCGCTGGCCGCGACGCCCTCGATGCAAGAGCTTCTGCGTGGAGCGACGCGGGTTCGCCCCGTCGGGACAACCGGAAACTGGTCGTATCGCTGCAAGCAGTTCTATGGCGATCGTTTCCTTCTGGTCGGTGACTCAGCGGCATTTATCGATCCCTTGTTTTCGACCGGCGTGCTGATGGCGGCGTACGGTGGGCGCTTTGCCGCTCATGCCATTGACGCAGCCCTGACGGCCGGCGACTGCTCTGCCAGCCGCTTTGCGGCCTATCAGCAGCAGGCGCTACAGGGAGCCGATCTGTTCAAGCGTCTGGTTCACGAGTTTTACGGCGAGAGCCTGCGCAAGCTGCTCGTGCACTCGGCGGCCCACCCCGCGACCTGCGCTGTGATCACCAGCATGCTGGCCGGCGACGTCTATCGACCGGCGCTTTGGCAGTCGGTCGTTCGATCCGGTTTTTCGCGCGATGTGCCCGAGGGCGGAATGCCGACCCGCGCCGAGCGCCGCGGCAAGAACGACGATCTGGCCTAACGGGCCGCCGAAGCTGGGGTCCGGTCCCCGCCCGAGACGTCAGCTGCAGGCGAATGAGGACGACCTGCGCTTGGCTGCGTCCGTCGTATCGAGTGCCCCCTGAAGTCAGCGCGTGGCTCTGGGGCGCAGCTACGCCATCCACAAGTTGCGGCCCTGCCGTCGTCGAGCCAAGCCTGGGGGGGGAGTATCGTTCGTGTCCCTATCACGGCGCTTGGCAAGCACCCTGGCCCGCTGCCGCAGCGATGCAGGGTTTCACGGGTGGGCATGGGCGGAGTCCTTTTTGAATCTGCCCTTGCAGTTGCCATCGTCGCGTCTGCCGTATGTACCGGCCTTTGCTCCGCCGATCGTGCGAGCTTTTTACTCTCTGGCGACTGTGCGTTGACTGGCCCTGCGCTCTTAGCTGCCCACCTGTTGCTTCCGTGTTGAGCCGCGCGGGCAGTCGCAGGAACGGGACCGGGCGCGGGGCTGGCAGACCCATCGGCCCATCGAAGAAGCGCCTTCAATAAACCGACGGCTGGCCAGTCTAAGCAGACAGATTCGTCAGGTTCTTTGTGAGGCCCTGCCTATGCAAACGTGTTACCCTCGTTTCATGGTCCGTAAGTACCTATGTTCCGCGCTGTTAGGTATCGCTCTGTCCACACCGGTGGTGGCGTTCGCAGACGAAGCGGATGCCCAGTACCGCAAAGGCTTGGAGTTGATGCAGCAAGGCAAACATGACGAAGCCCAGGCTGCTCTGGAAGAGGCCCTGCGCTTGCGTCCTAACTACGCTGCCGCACAGCTGACGCTAGGCAACGTATTCCGTCGCCAGAAGAAGTGCGACAAGGCTGTTGTGCAGTACGAGGCGGTTATCAAGACCCAGCCCAACGACCCGTTTGCACACGGCAACCTTGGCTTCTGTTATTCGATGATCGGCAAGGCGCCCGATGCCATTCGCGTTCTGGAGCGCGCGACCGAGCTTGCTCCGAACGAAGTGCAGTGGCGCATGTCGCTGGGGGCGCTTTACCGTCAGGCGAAGCAGTTTGAAAAAGCAGTTGGCCAGCTGGACAAGGCCGCGCAGCTTGATCCCAACAACGCAGACGTGCTGCGCAATCTGGCGGTCGCTCTGCGACAGACCAAGCAGCTGGATCGCGCCGCCGAGGTCACCAAGCAGGCCATCCGCCTGAAGCCCGGCGACAGCGATTTGCACTTCGACCTAGCGGTCATTTATCGCGTGCAGCAAAAGACGCAAGAGGCGATCGCCGCGTACCGCGATGCCGTGCGCCTGAACGACAAGAACGCCGATGCCTGGTACGACTTGGGTGTCCTTCTGGGACAAGACAAGCAGCGCCAAGAAGCCATCGACGCGTTTAACAAGTACATCGACCTCGTCGGTGACAAGCGCGGGAACTCGGTCGAAGGCGTGCGACAGCAGATCAAGGGCCTTGGTGGCACACCGCACTAAGCCGGACAAAAGCTCCTCGCCGGGTCCACACTGGCGCGCGCAAATCGTCGAATTTCACGAGCAGCTTGTCCGCGAGCGCGGCGAAGGGTGGGGAGCCTTTTGGGGAAGCGCCGCATCGCAGCGTGGTCGTTACGAGCTCTTCTTCGAAGAGCTGCCGCTTGCCGCCAGCGATGTCTTGGAAGTGGGCTGCGGCTTCGGTGACTTTCTGCACATCGCCCACGAAAAGCAGGCCATACCGCGCCGCTACCTTGGCATCGACCTAAGCCCGCAGATCATCGCGGCAGCGCAGCGACTTCATCCCGATGCTTCGTTTGCCGTCCTCGATATCTTGAACAGCGATCCCCCCTTTGTGCCCGACTTCGTGATCGCGTCGGGCATCATGGCCGTCGATCTTCCAGACTACGAAGCGTATGTGCTGTCGGTTCTGCGGCGCTTTCATGCCATCGCACGTCGGGGATTCGCGCTGAACTTCCTTAGCACCTGCAGCGAACGTCCAGACGGGCGCAGCCGCTACGTCGAGCCAGGGTGGCTGCTGGCGCTGTTCCAACGTCATGTCGACTGGCGCTGCCGCTTGCTTCACGACTACCGCGCAAACGACTTCACCTTGATCCACCAGAAGTCGGAACAGCCCTAGTTCGGCGCAGTTTTGTGTCGCCCTGGTTCGCGGCAGGCAGGCTTGTAGCTGACGCCTCGCGAGGCGATCGGCTGCGAGCCCTGCTGCCCGCAAGTCCTTGCGCCCGACCCAGCTTGTTTCGGTTAGGATCGACATTCGCCGTCGCACAGGGGGACCCCGAAATGTCGTTGCTGGATTGGTTTGCGAAGCCCACCCCGGCGTTTGTGTGCCCGCTGTGCCTTGGTACGGCAGGCGCAGCCGGGCCGTGTGAATTTTGCAACTCTGAGCTGTGCGCCGGGAGTGAGCTAGAACCGCTGCCGGAGTACCTAGCGCAGCGCAGCCTAGAGCAGCTGGAAGCGCAGCTTGCGGATGCTGTGCGGCGCGAGCAAGAGGCCCAAGGAAACAAGCGCTTCTATGCACGCGACTACCGTCGCAACATCGAGTCGCTGATCGAGTACAAGCGCCGCGGGTCGTAGTTCGTCGGCCAGCGATCGGTGGCAGTGAGCCCATCGCCCATCGCCCATCGCCCGCTGCGCACTACTCGCTAGGAGGCTGTTCATCGGTGGATCCAGGCGTATCCGGCAACAGCGGTGTCGGCTGCGTTAGCTCGGGCAGCTCAAGCGGCGCGGGCGGAATGGACGAGCAGCGGCGCAGGATGCTTCGTACTTCGCTGCGCACCTCTGGGTGCGTAGAGGCCTGCTGCACGATTCGGCGAATCTCCGGCTGCTCCACATGTCGACACAGCTCGCCTGCCACGTACGCATCGACGTAGAAGGCGCTTGGACCTAGGCATGTGGTCTCAAGAAAGCGCACGGGCTTGCGGTCGCGCAGCAGCGCGGCGAGGGCCTTGGCGTGATCCGGAAGTTGAGCAGCGAAGTACTGCGCCGCATAGGCGCGCACGACGGGATTCCGGTGCGACAGCAGAATCAGCCGCTCCCTCTTGCTTGCTTGCTCTATGTACTTTTTGAACGCGGCGAAGATCTCGCTTTTGTAGTCGCCGACAAGTCCACCCACGATCTCGACTTCCATTTGGCGGGCGCGCTCTAGCGCGGCGGGCAGCGGGTCGGCCGCAGACGGCCGTGCCAGCAACCAAGCCACCAGAACAAGACCCCCCGACAGCACAACAGACAATCGGCGATGTGTGGGCATCGGGCGGACCTCCTGTTCTTACCCTGTGTTCGTGCGCGGCCCATGACAAGGGCTGCAGGGCGAGCGAGTGACGGGTCGCAGGGCGCCGCTTCGACGGTGCTGCTTGTGTCTGTCCATTGGACGCGCGGCCGTGGGTCATGCCGCAAAATCCCGCGAGCTTTCCAACATGCCCGGGACGGCGTCGGCCCCGGGCCCTGCCTGGCTGCGCGGCGAAAGGCCCGATCGAGCGACCTGCCGACGGCTGTGCCCGCATATCAGGAGCTGGCTCGCTGCGGCGTTGGAAGCGCGCTGCCTGTCCGGAGCCCGGAACCCGCTGCGAATCTGCTGCGCGATGGTGGCGTCTTGTTGCGGGGACAGAGCGCTTTGAGGGGGCTGGGATTTGCGCGCTACGATATGCGACTACCAATCACAGGACGAAACGCCGCATATCACATTAGCGACATTCTGCACTTGCGGATTTATATGCACAGATCTCGGTGGCCTGCGAGCTGCGCATTACACCAATAAGGACGCATCCAGACCGCGCCAGCATTGGTGTGTCCCCCTTGGCGACCGGGCCTCTGCGCTGGCTGCACAACGGAGCCGGTCGATCGACGTCTCTTGCAGTCTGCTACGCGTGGTTCATCGAGGGATCGTTGTTCAGAACCCCATAGCGATACGCACAGCGCACGAGAGCGGCCAGGTTGTCCGCGTGCAGCTTGCGCATGGCGTTGGCGCGGTGGATCTCGACGGTGCGGCTGCTGATCCCCAGCGAACGACCGATGCCTACGTTGGTCAGCCCCTTGGCGGTTAGTTCAAATACTTGGCGCTCGCGCGGGGTCAGTGCATCCACCGGGAAGCGCAGGGCGTGCATCCCCTTCTTGAACAGACGATCGACCTCTTTGGCCTCTAGGACGCGCGAGATGTAGCGCTTGCCCGTAAGGACTGTTCGAATGGCTTGTACAAGGTCTGTAAGATCTGCCGTCTTGGGGACGTATCCTGCTGCACCGGCACATAAAGCACGGGCGGCCGAAGCGGGGCTGACGTTGCTAGAGAGGACGACAATTTTGCAGTTCGGACAGACCTGCACGAGCTTCTGCAGCAAATCAAGGCCGCCAAGCTCGGGGGGTTCCAGCAACAGCACCTGGGACTGTTCTGCGGCGGACAGGATGATCGACAGATCCTGACCATTTGTCTGCGAGATCAGCTCGATACCTGACGCCTGCTTAAGCGCGAAGGCGAGTGCTTCGCGAACCAACGCTTGCGACTCAACAAGAGCGATACGAATTGGTGTTGCCATCGGCATCAGCCTTTCAAAAAGGGGAGAGTGATGCAATCCGCAATACACCTAGCTCTTGCAAAAATCGCAGGCAAACATCGCCCAGGGACCGCATCTACGCAGGATACCCGGGGATTTCATCGGAGATCCCGGGGCACCGCCAGCCGGCGCTGTGCATCTAGGGCCCGACGATGCAGCCGATCTGCGCTTGCCGTTCTGTGGCTCGGCGCGCGCGGTTGCCATCGGGATACTTCTGCAGCAAGCGAGCCAGGTAACCGCAGGCTTCGCGCTGGTCTTCAGGGCTGGCTGTCGCATGTCGCCGCAGGGCGGCTTCGGCCATCAGCAGCAGCGCGTCATCGCACAGCAGCGAAGTGCGCTGGCGCTGCAGGAAGCGACTGAGGGTGGCGATGGCTCGTTCGGGCTGCTGTAGGTCGTTCAGATACACCTCGCCCAAAAGGATCGCGCCTTCGTCGAGCAGTAGCTTGTTGTAGTGGCCCACCAGGATCGCCTTGGTAAACGTCGCTTCCAGGCGCTCCAGTCGATCGGCGGCTTCTTGGCTGCGCTGCTGTTCGCGCAGCAAGCGGGCCGCTGCCACCAGCGCATCGTCGAACAACGGACCGCGCGGGTAGCGTCGCCAGATTTCGTCATAGGTCGCAAGCGCCGCCGGATCTTTGCGCCGTTCTTGGAAGCGCGCGGCGTGATACAGCGCAAAGCTGGCCAGCACCTCGTGCGGGCGAAGCGTCTCGGCAAAGCGCAGCAGATCGGGCAGAAGCTGCGGATTGCCCTGATCGATACTCAGCTCGACGAACAGCTTCAGCGCATCTTCGGCTGCGACTTCGCCGGGCCAGGACGAGATGATCTCGCGGCACAAGGCCAGCGCCTCGTGCGGCTGCGAC
>JAYRFD010000618.1:0-2924 GCA_041908565.1 Polyangia bacterium
CCGTGCACGCAGAAGGCGAGCTGGATCCGCTGCTGTACGGCGGAAGCTTGAAGGTGCGCAGTCTGGTTGGCGTGCGCGGCGCCGGCCTGTCGCATGACGGAACGTACTTCGTAGAGCGCGTCACGCACGTGCTTGAACGCGGCCACTATGCCCAGCGCTTTTCACTTCGCCGCGAAGGAGTCCTGCCCTTGTCCCCAGTGGTGGTGCCATGAGCTACATCGGCAAGTATCGCGGGATCATCAGTGACGTGAACGATCCACTGCGTCTGGGTCGCGTGCGAGCACGTGTGCCAGATGTACTGGGAGGCCGCGAGTCGGGCTGGGCCCTGCCCTGCTTGCCGTTTGCGGGGCAAGGCATGGGCTTTGTCGCCACGCCAAAAGTCGGGGCCAACGTGTGGATCGAATTTGAGCATGGAGATCCCGAGTACCCGATTTGGAGCGGCTGCTTCTACACCGCGCAGACCGAGGTGCCGGCCAACGCGCTGGTGCCGCCGGCGCCCAAAGCACTGCTGCGTACAGCGACGGGAAATACTGTTCTATTGGATGACACACCGGGGGTTGGCGGAATCCAGCTGAAGGCGCAGAGCGGGGAATGTTTGAAGCTAAGCAGCCAAGGTCTGGAGCTGTTCGATGCGACCGGGAAGAAGGTCTTTTCGGTCGGCCCTCTTGGCTTGGAATTCCGCGGTGTCGCAGGCCAGAAGCTATCGGTCCATCCCAGCGAGCTTCTGCTGGCCCTGGCAGCCGGCCAGAAGGTCTCGCTAAGTCCGATGGGCGTCAACGCTGAGACCGGCCAAGGTGCATCGATCGCGATGCAAGGTCCCAAGGTGTCGATCAATGGCCCCGCACTGGAGGTGCTGTGATGCCCGGCTTCCTGGTTCCGGTTGGCACCCAGGTGTTGTGTGGACATCCAGGTGGCATCGGCGTGATTCCGCCCAGTCAGACCCGCGTTCTCGTCGGTGGAAAACCCGCAGCAACCGTCATGGATCAGGTCGATGTGCTCACGTGCCAAGCGAAGCTGGGTCCATCCCCAGCACCTTGCGTCAAGGTGGCATGGCCCGCGCCGCCATCGCGCGTGATGTTGTCTGGCAAGGCGGCGCTGACGCAAGACATGACCGGAACCACCATCGGCCCTGCTGGGCCACAGAACGTCGCCATCCCGTTGACCCAAAGCAAAGTGCGAGGGGCGTGATGCTGTTCGGATATCCGTATCGCATCGATGACAGCGGACGCACAGCCAGCCCCGACCCGGATGGCTATGTGCGGGATCTGATCGAACAGGTGCTGTTCGTCAGTCCGATGGAGCGCGTAAATCGCCCCGACTTTGGCAGTGATCTGAAGCAGCTTTTGTTCGGTGGGGCCGGGGAAGCGCTGACCACCGCGGCGCAGCTATCGGTGCAAGCAGCACTGCAGAAGTGGCTGGGCGACAAGATCCTGGTGCAAGACGTGGTGGTCGAGGCCGAGGACGCGGTGCTCAACGTCACCGTGCTGTATCAAGTGCTGGGGCAAGCCCAGGTGCGGTCCGCAACATTCAGCAGGGAGGCGTGATGGCGGCCCCGCACATCGACTATCTGGCCAAAGACTTCGCCAGCTTCAAGCGACTGCTGCGCGATCGCATCAGCAGCTTGGTGCCTGGTTCGCTTGAAGATCATCCTGCGGATCTGGACACGGTGCTGATCGAAGCGCTCAGCTACGCAGCCGATCACATCAGTTACTACCAAGATGCGGTCGCCACCGAGGCGTATCTGGGGACGGCGCGTCAGCGGATTTCCGTGCGACGGCACGCCCGCTTGCTGGATTACTTCCTGCATGAAGGGCAGAACGCGCGTGTGCTGTGCGCGCTGGAAGTCGAAAAGGGCAGCCCCGCTGATGGAGCCACGCTGCCCATCGGCACGCCGATCCTGACCCGCAAACGTGGCCAGCCCGTCTGCATCCAGCCAACCGACTTTGATGGCAGTGATGACGCGCTGGTCTTTGAAACCATGCACGACCGCGCGCTGTCTGCGGCCTGCAATCGCATCGCGCTGTATCAGCCAGGTGGTCAGGCCCTGCCGATCGGCACCACGGGCTGCCAGCTGGAAAGTCCAGCCAGCCCGCTTCTGCCCGGCGACATCTTGATCTTCGTCGAGACCGCCGATCCCAAGACCGGACTTGCACCGGATGCGGATCCCGCGCATCGCCACGCCGTGCGCTTGCAGAGCGTGCGCATGCTGACGTCGACCCGTACCACGCGCCATCGGGTTCTGGATGTGACGTGGTCGGTGGAAGATGCACTGCCGTTCGCGCTGGATCCCGCGGTCAGCGTGGCCTTGGGCAATGTCGTGCTGTGCGATCACGGACAGACACTAAGTCAGGCAGAGCCGCTATCGCTGACGCCTCGCCCCCTTTCACCGGCACCGCGGCTGCAACAAGGGCCCCTGACCTTCGTGGCGCAGAACCGCGATCTGCAGGGTCAACGCCAGCTGTTCTTGCCGCTGGGTTCGGTTGCTTCCACCTTCGCCTGTTCGCCGCGCGATGCCCGCCCTGCCATCACCCTGCGCGATGACGATGGGCATGCTGGGGATACGGAAGCATGGACACCGCAGCCTGATCTGCTGAGCAGCGATCGCTTCGCTCGCCACTTTGTCGTCGAGGTCGACAATTTGGGGCGCGCTTCGCTGCGCTTCGGTGATGGGCTGCTGGGCTGCCGACCGGATCCCGCCCGCCCACTGCTGGCGCGCTATCGCATTGGCAACGGACCAGACGGCAACGTCGGCGCCGACACCCTGCAGCATGTGGTGACGCCACTGACTGGCATCGGCAGCGTGCGCAATCCGCTGCCGGCTCAGGGCGGCTGCGCGCCCGAGTCACTGGACGAAGCGCGGCTGCATGCGCCGGTGGCCTTTCGCGGTGCACAGCGGGCGGTACGTGTTGAAGACTATGCGGGCA
>JAYRFD010000619.1:0-2108 GCA_041908565.1 Polyangia bacterium
CGCCTGCTGCGCGCGATGCTGCTTAGCACAGCCATTTCCGCAGCGGTCTATGGCGCAGTGCAGCTTTTTCCGACACAGCTACCGACGCCCCGTCACCTGTTCCTGACGTATGAACTGACGCTGCTCGCCGCTTCTCTGCTGCTTCTGTTCGCCTTTTCCCGTCGACAATCCAGCGAAGAACGCCGCTGCCAGCTGCGTCTTACACGCTTTGTCTGCCTGCAGTACGCACTGTGGGTCGGGGCCGATCTTGTGATCTTATCGGCCCAAGCCTGGAGCGATCTGGGCTACGCCCTGCGCTTCGTGCCCAACGCCCTGTACTACGTCGCCTTTGTGCCGTTCGCGCTGCGCTTCGGAACCTGTTCGCCCGCGCCCGCCCCGACGGCAGCCCAGGCGTTTGAGCAGCCGATGGCGGCCGAAGCATAGAGGCACAATAGAGGCACAAAGGATGGCAATGGCGACGGAGGGACAGACGTCCGAAAACAACGCGCGCATGCGTCGACAGCCGGGCGTGAAGTCGAGCCTTCGGCAGCGCATCGCGGTGCGGTTCGGAGTGCTGTTCTGTCTATCGCTGCTTGCGGCGTGTCCACGCAGCCGCGCGACGGAAGAATCCGCCAGCCTGGCGTTCCTGCGCGAAGGGCAGCTTGTACGTGAACTCAGGCGTGATCAGCTGGGATCGCCGACGCCAGTGACCACTTGGGATCCGTATTACCAAAAGGAAAAGACCTTCCTGGCTGTGCCGCTGGCGCCGGTCCTTCTGCGCGGCTTTGCTGGACATGAGCTGCGTGGCAGCCAGCTTCTGCTGCGCGCCAAAGATGGCTACACCGTGCCGATCGGCGCCGATCAGCTGCTGCAGCCGGGCGGTTACCTGGCGCTGGCCGACCTGTCGTCGACCACCGCGGGTTGGCAGCCGATTGGGCCACAGCAGGCCGACCCGCGACCGTTTTATCTGTTTTGGACTGGAGCCGATCAGCGCTCGCTTGAGACACACCCTCGCCCGTGGCAGCTCGTCGCGATCGAGTTATCGCGCTTCGAAGATCGCTTTCCGCACGTCCTACCCAGCGGCCTGCCGACGGAAGATCCTGCCTGGCAGGGCTTGCGCGTCTTCGCCGCGTCCTGCATTCGCTGCCACGCCATGAACCAAGAGGGCGGCCGCGTCGGCCCCGACCTGAACGTGCCGCAGTCCATCCTGGAATACCGACCCATCGACCAGATTCGGCAGTACATCGTCGACCCGCGGCGCTTTCGCTATGGCAACATGCCCGCCCACCCACACTTAAGCTCCGCGGATCTGGATGCGCTTTTGGCGTATTTCGCGGCGATGAAGACCCGCAAGTTCGACCCAGAGTCGGCCCCAGCCAAGCCGTGACCTGCCCTGCCCCACCGGATCCCGAATCCACCCGAGCCGCTGAGCCGCCCGCGGACCACCGCGCCCAGCGGCCCGCAGAGAAGGCCGCAGCGCCGTCGGTGGAAACGCCCATGGAAGGGGAAGCTGCGGACCCTGGAAAATCGGCACTTCGCTTGGCTGCGCGCATCGCAAGCCTGCCCGACACGCTGCGGCGCGCGCTGCAGGTGTTGCACGATAGGGGCGATATCTCGACGCTGACGGTGGCAGATGGTCCTGTTTGGGTAACCGGGGGCGGCATGTCGGAAGGACCCGCCCGCTATCTGGTGGCGCTTCTGACCGAACGCCGTATCGCGGCCGAGTACGTGCCGCTGTCCGAGTTCGTCGCGCCAGATCTGGGCCAGGCGGCCCCCGTCGGTGACGCAGATCGACCGACCATCCCGCGACCGGGCACGCTGGTGCTGTTTTCGCAGGGTTTGGCACCCAACGCGCAGTTCCCGCTGCTGCACCTGCGGCACTTTCGACGCTGCATCGTGGTGACCGCGGTGTCGCCCCGTCCCGCCGAAGCCGCGACAAAAGACGGGGCGTTGCTTCCTCCGCAGCCGACGACCGCAGCAATGCCCACGACTGCGATCTTGCACGCAGCACAGGCGCGCGGTGCGCAGGTCTTGACGCTGCCTCCATTTGATGAGGACGGCTTGCTGCTGCGCGTCGTCGGGCCGGCCGTGCATGCGCTGGCCGCGGCCTGGCTGGTCGGAATCGACCG
>JAYRFD010000620.1:0-2371 GCA_041908565.1 Polyangia bacterium
CAGACCGCAGACGCCAGAAGACCGCAGACGCCAGACCGCAGACGCCAGAAGACCGCAGACGACAGACGGACTGTGGGACGGCGCCCGGACCCCGCCCTATCCGGACATGAACGTGCGTGGGGGCTTTTGCGCAGAGCAAGCCCACCCACGCCTTGCTTCGCCTGTCGCCGGCCGATAGCATAAATTCCGAGACACTAGAGGCATTGTCCGCGGTGCTTGAGGTCGGTCAGCTTATTGGCAACTACAAGGTCGTCCGCCGAATCGGTGCCGGTGGAATGGGCGAGGTGTACGAAGCGGTGCACCAGCAGATCGGCACCCGCGCCGCGATCAAAGTCCTTCTGCCCAACCACAGCCAGAATGCCGAGATGCTCAATCGCTTCTTCAACGAAGCGCGAGCCGTCAACATCGTCGGCCACCCCGGCCTGGTGCGCATCTTCGAGTGTGGCCGTCTGCCCGACGGTGCGGCGTACATCGTCATGGAGTTTCTGGAAGGCGAATCGCTGCGGGCCCGCCTGCGCCGCGTCGGCGGACGGCTGGATGGCAGCAGCCTGCTGATCGCTCGACAGATCGCCAACGCCTTGGCTGCCACCCACGCCAAGAAGATCATCCACCGCGACCTGAAGCCGGACAACCTGATGCTGGTGCCCGACAGCGATATGCCGACGGGCGAACGCATCAAGATCCTGGACTTCGGCATCGCCAAGCTGGCGGCCGATACGGCGGGGGACAGCGCTGACGGCAACCTGGTCGACGACGGCGGCGTCGTGCGGACGCGCACCGGCTTGATCTTGGGAACGCCCGCCTACATGGCGCCCGAGCAGTGCCGCGGCCTGGGCCTGGTCGACGAAAAAGCCGACGTCTATTCGCTGGGCATCATCCTGTTCGAGATGCTGTCCGGTCGCACGCCCTTCAAGTCGCCGGGCTTTGGCGAGATGGCCGCGATGCACATGTTCATGCCACCGCCCGACCTGCAAGAGCTCGTGCCCGGCATTCGCCCCGAAGTGGCCCAGCTTGTGGCGCGCCTCTTGGCAAAAAAAGCCCTCGACCGCCCCGCGATGAGCGAGGTCGCCACCGAGCTTGAGCACCTGTTCGCCGACCGTCGACGCGAGAGCCATCCCAGCATGCTGGCGGTGCCTCTGCCGGGCGCTGGGGCTCCCGTGCGAACGCCGACGCCGGCCCGCCCACACAGCGTGGTTTCGGTGAATCCGCCGGGCAAGAACCTGCTCGATGGCGAGCCGGTCCTGGCGATGACTGCGTCGGGCGATCTGGCCCTGCAGCCCGCCGATCACGAGCCGGTCCATTCCACCCTGCGCGATGCCAACGGCCAAAGCGGGCAAAGCGGGCAGCGTCTGGTGGTCAAGCTTCCACGACGAGCCCTGGTGCCGATGGCCCTTGCGGCCGGTGCGGTGCTGGTCGTCGGAGTCGTGCTGGTCTATCGCTTGGGATCGCGGGCTCCGACAAATGGCGGCGACCCCCGCGGAGCGACGGTCCAGGGGGTTGGTGGCACGGATCCCAGCAAGTCGACGGGCGGACCCAGCGGGCCGGTTCCCATCGTGGTCAGCGGCCCTGGTGCCGTGGCCGGTCCCACCACGACACCGACGGATGCTACCGCCGGAGACAAAGACGCGGCGCGGGCCCTGTCCCCCCGCGGAGCACAGCTTCTGCGCAGCGTGCGCGAACGCTTGCAGGCCGGCGATGCCGACGGTGCGACCGCCCTTTTGAAAAAAGCGGCAGAGGCCGACGCCAGCCATCCCGATCTGCTGGTGGCCTTTGCCGATGCCGCGACGGCTAAAAAAGATCACGGCCAAGTGGTCAAGCACCTGCGCGCCGTGCAGAAACAGCGTCGATTGTCGACGGCTCAGGTGGCTCAGCTGGCGCAAGCCCAGCTGGACTTGGGCCACTACCAGGATGCGCTTGAGACCTGCGCCAAAGGCCTCAAGCGAGCCCCCGATTCGGCAGAGCTGATTCGCTTGCAGGCGCGGATCTCAAGCAAGCTCTCCGCCACCCCTCGCAAGAACGCAGGCTATGAGCGAATCGAAGAATAAGGCGCAGCGCGAAGACGCATGCCGACGACACCAAGGGGTGCGGCGAGAGAGCCCATCCCGCGCGACAGCCCAGGCGCTGGCCTTCGGCTTGGGATCGCTGGCCGTATTTTGCGCATCGCCCGTCCTAGCCGCCGACGCCGTCGCACCCGAGACACGCGAAGAAGCCGCCCGCTTAAACAGCCGCGGCATCGAGCTTTACAAGAAGCAGCAGTACGCCCCCGCCGTTGAGCAATTGACTGCCGCATACCGTCTGGATCCGGACCCATCGATCCTGTGCAACCTGGCGCGCGCGCAGTACAAGCTGCAGCCTGGGGCCGTCGCCGCCG
>JAYRFD010000621.1:0-8172 GCA_041908565.1 Polyangia bacterium
CGGCGCCTTCGCCAGCGCTGCCAGGCGCTGGGCATCGTTGCGCAGGTTGATCTGGTCGCGCCAGTGCCGGGCGCCGAAGCGCTGGTGCATGCGGCGGTTCGCGACGGTGCCGACGTCGGCTTGGCGGTGCATCCTCCGCTTTGCTTGAGCTACGTCTACACCACGTCGAGCAAGGTCTACGAATATCAGCTGGCAGGCTTGGCCGTGGTGGCTAGCGACGTGACCGGCAACCGTCACAGCGTCGGACCCAATGCGGGTGTTTTCTATCGGGCGGGCGATGATGCCCGCTTGGCCGATGTGCTGCGCGAGCTTAGCTGGGATCGCCGCAAGCTGCGCCGGCTGCAGCAGGCGGCGTATCTGCATGGCCAACGGAACCTGCGCTGGCAGGACGAACGCCTGCGGCTGCTAGACGTGATTCGGCAGTCTTTGGCTTAGCCGCTACAGCGACGGGACCCGCTGATTGTTTTGATTAGGGGGCAGGGGCTGCGGCGCTTCCCCACGCAGAAGGCGGGGCAGGGTGCCACCGACGAATTCTGCGCTGACCCAGGCCAGCCACACGGCCCCTGACAGGTCGTCCTGTCTGCCGGCATAGAAGCGCTCGATCTGTTCTTGCAGCCGTCGCCCGTCCAGCAGCGCATCCAACGGAGCAGGCAGCCGCGCGCAGGCCGCGCGCACGCGTTCCTGACTGCCGGGGTGTTGCAGCCAGGCCCGCTGCGGGGAAAAGAAGCCTCGCTTGTCTCGTCGCTGACGCAGCGCTTCCGGCAGGCGCCCGCGGGCCACTTCACGCAGGATGCGCTTGCTGTATCCATCGCGCAGCAGGCTGGCTTCATCGACGCTGTGCACCAGGGCCAGCAGCCGATGATCCAGATAGGGCGCCCTCGACTCGATACCGACGGCCATGCTGTTGCGATCGTCGTGACGCAGGATATGCGGCAACGAGAATCGTTCGATGCTGTCGCAGACATAGCGATCGAACAGGGTCCAGTCCTGCGGCGATCCACTGCACAGCGCCGGCAGGCGATCCGTGAAGCGTGGCGGTGCCTGCTGCAAAATGCGCTGACCGTCGGGCGACAGCGGCAAGGCGCCTTGCCGGCGCAGCGCATAGACGGCCTGGTGCAGCGGGCTGGGCAGGGCGTGATACAGCGTCGCCAGCAGCTGTTGCCGCAGACTGGCAGACGCCGCGTCCCGTCGAGCCATGGCAATGTGCAGCAGATCGCTCAGCTGCCCGCGCCGCAGCAAGGACGCCATCAGCGCATGCTGATAGCCGGGGTAGCCGACGAAGATCTCGTCGCCGCCTTGACCCGACAGCAACACCTTGATGCCAGCCGCCTGCGCCGCTTGCACCAGGGCGAAGTGGGCGACGATCGACGTGTCGGCAAACGGCGCCTCTTGGTGGTACAGAATGGTGTCCAAGCTGCCCAACAGATCCGTCGCTGTTGGTGTCACCGTGTGCAGATCGCGCAGGCCCAGGTGGGCTTGTACGCGATGCACCCAGGCGGTCTCGTCTCCATCGCGCACGGCATCCGGGAACTGGCAGCTGAACAGGGGATAGGGCAGGGCGCTGACGTGCGGGCTTGGCCGCGCCCGAGCCTCGATGGCGAGCGCCGTCACCAGCGACGAATCCAGGCCACCCGACAGGCTGCCGGCCAGCGGGACATCGCTGCGCAGACGCAGGCGGATCGCATCCCGCAGGATCTCGGTCGCTTCCTCGATCAGCGTCGGTCCCTTCGTACCGTCCAGCGAGCGATCGCGCAGCGGCGGCGGCAGACTGTAGTACCGCTGAATGTGAACGCGTCCGTCGGGATCCAAGCGAAGATGGCAGCCGGGCGGCAGCGTGCGCAGATCCGAAAACAGCGTCCGTCCCGGATGGTGATCGATGTCGTGCGTCGCCAAGAACTCGCAGAGCGGTCCCAGATCCAGGTCGGGCGCACACAGGCCGGTGGCCAACAGAGCCTTGGCTTCCGACGCAAACGCCAGGCGCAACCTCGACAGGTTCGGTCGCGGGCCACGCGCATAACACAGCGGCTTTTCACCAAAGCGGTCGCGCGCCAAGTGCAGCGTGTGCAGGTGCGCGTCCCAGATGGCAAACGCGAACATCCCGTTCAAGCGAGGCAGGCAGGCCGGTCCAAGCTGGGCCCACGCGTGCAGCAAGACGGCGGTGTCGGAACGGCGCAGGCTCGACGGCAGGCTTAGCTCGGCGGCTAGCTCGACAAAGTTGTAGATCGCGCCATTGAACGACAGCGTGTACCGCCCATCCGCCGTCGACATCGGCTGCTGTGCTTCCGGTCCCGGCGACACGATGGCCAGGCGTCGGTGCCCGATGAATGCGTGCGCAGGAGCGCTCGGCTCGGTGGCATACAGCTGGCCTTGCCCGTCGGGACCACGATGGCGCTGCAGCCAAAGCATGCGCGACAGCAGATCGCGCACAGGCGGCTGCTGGTCTGGACTTTGGGGGGCCGTGACGATCCCGGCGATGCCACACACACTCGCAGCGTACTGCAATTGCCCGCACTTGCGGCGCGGTCGAGAGCGGACGCGTGATACGCTAACCTCGTGCAATCCTTGTACTTTACGTTTCTCGACGGGGCCTTTGGCTATGACTGCGCGTCGTGTGGTCAGGCCTGCTGCCGCGGCAAGGGCGTGGCCCTGGATGCGCAGCGCGACTTGGTTCCGCTTCTGACGCGGGCCCCGCAGGTGGCCTCGCTGCTGACGCCGCTTGACGGGGGCTATGTTCGCCTGCCCGACGTCACCGACGGATGCTGGTTTTTACGCGGGGATGGCCTGTGTTCCTACGAGGTCGCCAACGGTCGGGATGCCAAGTTCACAACCTGCCGCCTGTTTCCTTTTAACCGCGTCTTTCGGGCCGGCTCGCTGCGCATCGTCGACTTCAACAGCGTCGTCTGCCCGCTGCGTGACCTGCATGGAAGCGGCCAGGGCATCCGCCACCAAGAACTGTCTGCTGAGCTTTCCGCCGTCGGAGAAGGCCCCCTAACCTGCACTGCTTTGCCCCTTCCCGATGGGGCGCGAGAGCTGCGTTGGTTCGTCTTGGAACAGGCCATTCTGGACGCATCCACCGATGCGCTGCAGGCCAGCAGCTATCTGCCCTATGCCGCGCATCAACTTGCGCAGGCGCGGCGCCACGTGGGCTTGCGGGGCAGCGCCGCAGGGGATTCCGCGCTGGATCAGCTGTCGAGGCTGGAGAGCAGCCTTGTCGCTTTGTATGGCAGGCTGGGGCCAGGCAGTCAGCTGACCACGCGGCGGATGGCGCTGCTGACCCCGTCGCTGCGCTTCAACACGCTGTTTCGACGCGGGGCCGGGCCGTATTCGGAAAGCGCTCTGCGGCAGCCGGCCCAGCTTCTGGCCGCTTGGTTCTTGGCATCGCTTGCCGCTTCGGCGACGACGCCCGGCGGCGCGCTAGCCGAAAAGGCAACCGATGCGACCCCGACTGATGCTGGGGCGCTGTCGCTGCGGGGCCTGACTGAGCTGTATCAGGCGCAAGGACCGCTGCGCGATCTGCTGGCCCGCTTGGAAGATCGAGCCGTGCTGACGCAGGCCTTGCCGGTCAGTGACTTGCCGGGGCGGCTGGCCGATGCCGCAGGTCGGCTGTCGACGCTGCTTCAGCGAGGAGACGGCCACAAAGCCGCTGGCAGCGCACCCCTATCGCAGAGCTTGCTTCGCGTCGGGGAAGACCTTCCGCTGCCGCAGCGTGCCTTGCTGCCTGCCGTGCTGTTGCGCGCCGGAGACCGCCTGAAGTTTCTGTAAGTCGCCGCGCTGTCGACGCAGGCCGCCGGCTTCGATCTGCCCGTGGCTCATGTGGCCCGTCTGTTGGTTCGGCCGCCCGCCTCGTGCAGCGTTGAGAGCGTACCTTGACAATCCCAACACGCCGTGGGTAGCGTAACGCCCAGTCGTCCTTAGCTTATTTTTAGAGGTCTCCCATGAAGGTCAGCATCGCGGTTCCCGCCTATAACGAAGAGCGGAACATTGCTCAACTGATCGACTCGCTTCGTTCTCAGCGGACTCAGTTCGCCGAGATCGTCGAGATTGTCGTGATCGCCAGCGGCTGCACCGACCGGACGGCATTGTTGGTGCGCGAACGGCAAGCGCGCGCCGGGATTCCAATCGTCCTTATCGAAGAAGCCGAGCGCCGCGGCAAGGTCGCCGCCATCAACACCTATCTGTCCGAGCGCCACCCCGACGTGGATGCCGTCTGCCTGTGCAGCGCCGACTTGCTGGTGACGCGCGATGTCATCGAAAAGCTTGTCTGCTGCCTGCGCGACCATCCCGATGTCGGCATGTGCGGCGGCCGTCCGTTGCCGACCAACGGCGTCGGAACCTTCACGGGGGAAGCGACGCGTTTTCTGTGGCAGATGCACCATCGCGTCGCAGAGGAATCCCCCAAGCTGGGCGAGCTAATCATGATCCGCGCCAACCTGGCTGGCCACCTGCCCCAGCAGTGCGCGGTCGACGAGGCCAGCCTGGAACAGATGGTCTGCCGCGATGGCTATCGCTTGGCCTATGTCGGCGACGCCGTGGTCCACAATCACGGGCCCGAGACCTTCCGCGAGTTTCTACGTCAGCGTCGGCGCATCGCGGCCGGTCACTACTGGCTGCGCGAAAGCAGCGGCTATTCCGTCGCGACCATGAATGCGCTGCGCGTCGTGCGCCTGACGCTGTCAGAGCTTAGCCAGGCTTCGCCGCGGGCGTCGCTGTACATTTTGGCCACCATCGTGACCGAGGTCCTGTCGCGAGCGCTTGGCTACGTCGACTTCTTGACCAACCGCGACAAACACACGATCTGGCGCGTCAGCGAGAGCACCAAGCAGGTCATGACCGACGATCTGCGTCCGCTGTATAGCCACGTCAGCGAACAAGTGCTCGACGCCACCGAGGCCTCTGCAACCCGCGCCGCGCTGGGAGCCATGGGGGCCAGCGCTCCGTCTGCTGCGGCTTCGCACTCGTCGTAGAGCACCCCAGCGACGGATGCACGAAGCGGGGCTTGGCTGCCCAGCCCGTCTTGGGGCTTCGCAGGGGATGGCCATAGGGCTGTCCTTGGCGGGGGCTGCGCTGCTGGCCGCCGTCGGTCACAGGTATCGCATTGATCAGGTCCACTGTGGCGTGTGGCCAAGGACTTGGCACAACGCGCTTGCCGCCGGGCTTTTCTTGCTGGCGATTGCTCTGCTGTCGCTGGGCTGGCTTCGCTTGCTACGCCTGTGTCAAAAGCCGCAGGGACCGACGACGCGACGGATCGTCCTTTGGGGATCGCTGCTGTACGGGATCGCCGCCTGTGGCCTGCCGGCCTTGTCCGAAGACCCGTTGTTCTATGCCGCCATTGCCCGAGTCCTTGCGCAGTATCAGGCCAGTCCGTATCTGCCGTTTTGTCAGACGCTGCCCGTCGATGATTCGCTGCTACAGCGCATGATTCCGCACTGGCGCTGCGGCAGCAGTCCCTACCAAGCGGGCTTTCATGCCGTGGCATGGCTGTTGTCGATGCTGAGCCACGGGCAGCTTGTCTGGCTGCTGCGAGGCTTCCAGGTCGTCTCTGCGGTGGCGCTGCTGCTGACGGGGCTGCTGACGGCCATGGCGGTTCGTGGATCGTCGATCCGACCGGCCTACGCCGCGGCCCTGGTGATCTTCAACCCTCTGTCTGTCGTCGAGGGGCCCGCCACTGCACACAACGACGCGCTGCTGGCACTGGCGTTGTCCGCGGCTCTTTTGGCCTGGCTGCACCGACGGTGGGGATTCACGCTGCTGGGCTTGCTTGCGGGGCTTTCGATCAAGATCAGCTTCCTGCTGGTTGCAGCGCTGGCCGGCGGGGCTGGCATTCTATCCTGGCTGCGTCAGATGGGCGCCTTGTTTCACAATCGGCCGGCCAATCGGGCGCTGTTTGCGACGCTGGCCGTGCTTCTGGCCGGCTCGACAGCGGCTTGGCTGTATGGCGCCCGCCCCGTAGCGCTTTTTGGATCCAGCAGTTTGCCTTGGGAATACTGCACGCGCTCGATCGAGTGCCTGCCGCGCACGGTGCTGCGCACGGTGCTGCATCAGCGACAGGCCGCCTTCGGCGTCGCGGTGGGTTTCCGCGTGCTGGCTGCGCTGTGGCTGCTGTACGCGACCGTGCGCGCGTCGGAAAGCCCGCAGAAGAGGCTGCCGTGGCTGGGAACTGGGCTGCTCATTTACTACCTGTTCCTACACCCGTGGTCGCAGTCGTGGTATCTGCTGTCGTTGCTGCCGCTTTTGCCATGGTCCACTCCGCGCGTCTTTGCCGCGCTGCGGGCCGTGTCGATCTCGGCGAGTGCTTACTATGCCTTGGTGCTTATCGGAAACTGCCTGGACGACGAGCTTGCGATCGCCGGATTTGATCTGGCTGAAGCGCTGCTTGTGTTGGTCCCTCCGACGGTGTGCCTGCTGCGTGCTGCGCCTGCGCGGACGACGGACGCGGTCGAAGGTGGGCCCAGGCCCCCGCTTGTGAAGGATGCCCGTGTCTAACGCCCCTACGACTGTGCCGCTCATCGTCTGTTTTCAGGATGTCGGCAAGGCCTTTCGTCGCTTCGATCATCAGCCATTTTTGCTACGCAACCTGCTTCGTCGTGTAGCGGGCCGCGCCGTCACCCCGCGTGAGTTTTGGCCGCTGCGTCACATCAGCTTTTCGATTGCCGCAGGTCAGACGGTCGGCGTCGTCGGTCAGAACGGATCTGGCAAGAGCACCCTGCTTCGCCTGATGGCTGGAGCCTGTTTCCCGACGGAGGGCGTGGTGTCCGTGCGGGGTCGCGTGGCGCCGCTTCTGGCGCTGGGCGCGGGCTTTCATCCCGACATGACGGGCATGGAGTGCGTCGAAGTGAACGGCACCGCCCTGGGGCTGTCGCGCGGCGAGATCCGCGAGCGCATGACGGACATCCTCGCGTTTGCCGAGCTAAGCGAGTTCTTGGATATGCCGGTGCGCTATTACTCGTCCGGCATGCTGGCGCGGCTGGGCTTTTCCGTCGCTATCCACACCGACCCCGACCTGCTTTTGGTCGATGAAGTCCTGGCCGTCGGCGATCTGTCCTTCCAGCAAAAGTGCATCAACAAGATCAAAGAGATTCAGCAGGCCGGGACCTCGATCTTGTTTGTGTCGCACGACGCAGGGCTGATGCAGTCGCTGTGCGATCGCGTGCTGTGGCTCTGCGACGGGCAGCTACGCATGGATGGCCCACCAGACCAAGTGGTCGGCCAGTACGTGTCGTGGGTTGGCCAAGCCGCCTGATCGCTGCCGACGCCACTGCCTGTTGACAATCGACACCTCGTGCCCCGGAACCGTCGCATACTGGGCCTACCCAAAGGAGACCACCGATGGATTTTTCGTTGTCCAGTGAGCTGCAGGGGCTTCTGGCTCGCTTCACCGAGTTTCTGCACAAAGAGGTCTATCCGCTGGAGGACGCGTTCCTAAACCAGCCGTTCTTTCGCATCGAGCCCGACCTACGCGCCGTGCGTGCCAAGGTGCAGCAGGCGGGGCTGTGGGCGCCGCAGATCCCCAAGGAATGGGGCGGCATGGGCCTGTCACTGATGCAGTTTGCGCTGGTCAGCGAGGTCCTGGGGCAGAGCCCCCTTGGCCACTACCTGTTCGGTTGTCAGGCGCCGGACGCCGGCAACATGGAAGTGCTGATTCGTCACGGCAGCCTCGAACAGAAAGATCGCTTCCTGCGTCCCCTGGCTCGCGGCGAGATTCGTAGCTGCTTCGCCATGACCGAGCCCGAGACGCCAGGCAGCAACCCCGTGCGCTTGGCGGCCCGTGCGGTGCGCGACGGCGACAGCTATGTCATCGACGCGCACAAGTGGTTCACATCGGGCGCTGATGGCGCTGCCTTTGCGGTCGTCATGGCGGTCACCGATCCCAAGGCTCCGCCGCATCAGCGCGCGTCGATGTTCATCGTGCCGACCGATCACCCGGGCTATCAGCGCATTCGCAACATTCCGCTGTTTGGTCACGCCGGCGAGGGGTATCCCAGTCACTCGGAAGTCCGCTACACCGCGTGCCGCGTGCCCGAAAGCAGCCGTCTGGGGCCCGAGGGTGCGGGCTTCGCCATCGCGCAGGAACGCCTGGGCCCGGGCCGCATCCAGCACTGCATGCGCTGGATTGGCATCTGCGAGCGATCGTTTCAGCTGATGGTCGACCGCGCGAGCTCTCGCCAAATTGGC
>JAYRFD010000622.1:0-1566 GCA_041908565.1 Polyangia bacterium
GGGCGATGCGGCGCTCATTGGCGTCGCTTTTTTGTTCGATGTAGCGCAGCTGCTTGGCAACGTCGGCGGGGCGGTACAAAAGCAGGCACTCGCTGGGCAGTCCGTCGCGCCCGGCCCGGCCGGTCTCTTGGTAATACCCTTCGATGTTCTTGGGCAGGTCGTAGTGAACGACGTAGCGGACGTTGGGCTTGTTGATGCCCATGCCGAAGGCGATGGTGGCGCACACGACCCGCGCTTCGTCGCGCAGGAAGGCGTCCTGGTTGCGCTCGCGCAGCTCGTTGGGTAGCCCGGCGTGATAGGGCACGGCGCGAATGCCGGCGTCGACCAGCTTGCTGGCCAGGGTCTCGGTACTGGCTCGGCTGGCGCAGTAGACAATTCCGCTGTCTCGACGGTGGCGGGCGGCGAATTCGACCAGCTGCTTTTGCGCCTGGCTCTTGGCCAGCACGCGATAGCTTAGGTTCGGGCGGTTGAAGCTGGCGACGTACACAGCAGGCTGACGCAGGCGTAGCTGCTGCACGATGTCGGCCCGCACGCGCTCGGTTGCCGTCGCGGTCAAGGCCATGTACGGCACGTGCGGCACGCGCTGACGCAGCACCGCCAGCTGCCGATATTCCGGGCGAAAGTCGTGACCCCATTCGCTGATGCAGTGCGCTTCGTCGACGGCGACGCAGGACACGCCCCAGCGGATCAGGTCGTCGATCAGCGTGCCGCCCAGCAGGCGCTCGGGCGCGACGAACAGAAGCTTCAGCTCGCCGGCATGCAGGTTGCGAAAGCGGCTGCGCGCCTCTTCCGTCGACAGCGTCGAGTTCAGATAGGTCGCCGGCACCCCGCTGTCCTGCAGCGCATCCACCTGATCTTTCATCAGCGCGATCAAGGGCGAGATCACGACGGTCAGCCCCGGCCGCAAAAGGGCCGGCAGCTGAAAGCACAGCGACTTGCCACCGCCGGTTGGCAGCAGGGCAAAGACATCACGGCCCGACAGCGAGTCGCGAATGATCTGCTCTTGCAGCGGGCGGAAGCTGGTGTAGCCGAAGTACCGCTTCAGCGGCGTCCGCAGATCCGCCCCAGAGATCCCGCTGTGCATCGCACCTGCCCCCGATCCCAGCGTCGGTGGCTGCGCCCCCAGGCTTGGTGGCTCCCCCTCTTGTAGATCCAGCGGATGCGACGTCACGGGCGCACCATAGCAAACTCGCGAGCCCTTGCCGCAGCCCGATCAAGCCGCCAAGCCGCTGCCATCGCGAACCCAGCGGCCTCCATCGTGAACCCAGCGTTCCAAGGTCCCAAGGTCGGCGACTCGCCCAGCCCGTCTGGAGCTTGCCGACCTGCGTATTGATTGAAGAGCGGGCGCGCAGCCTCCAGTCGCTCTGCGGGCGCGCAGGTCTCTCGTGCCGGCTCTGCGGCGCAGGCCGCGGCGCGGGCCGAGCGCAGCCCCCCCTGCTTCCGGTGGCGCGCGGCGTCGGGGTCATCCCGCTTGTCGGCTCGGTGGATGCCGAGAGCGGGCAGCAGCTTTTGCAGGCCGCGCTCGAAGGCGCCAGCCCGCAGCGGACCGAGCTTGTCATCCTTGAC
>JAYRFD010000623.1:0-3764 GCA_041908565.1 Polyangia bacterium
GCTACGTCGACGGCAAGCCGCATCCCACGCTGCTTTCCGGGCTTCTGATCGCGCTGACCTTGTGCGCGGCCGCCACCAGCCACATCGGCATCTTCGCCATCTTTGGCGCCTTTCTGGCCGGCGTCGCCGTGTCGGCCCAGCGTCGACTGGCCGAGTCCGTTTCCGATCGACTGCACGATCTGACCATCCTGTATTTTCTGCCGCTGTTCTTCACGTACACCGGCCTGCGCTGCGACCTGTCGCAGCTGGATGCCACGCTGTTCCTGTGCTGCTTGGGCGTGACGGTGGCGGGTACTCTGGCGACGGCGGGACCCGCGTATCTGGCGGCGCGTTCGTTTGGCCTGGGCCCGCGTGAAAGTGGCGGCATCGCGGTCCTTCTGAACACGCCGGGGCTGATGGTGCTGATCCTTTTGAACATCGGCTTGGACCTGGGCGTGATCCCGCAGACGCTGTTTTCCGTGTTGGTGGGAGCCGCGATGATCAAGAACCTTCTGACCACGCCGCTTCTGCGTTGGCTGTCGGCGCCTGGCCTGCCGCTTATCGCCACGCCGACCCACCGCCCGCCGCAAGCGGCGACGCCCCCCGACGCACAAAGCCCCGCCCAGCGAGTCCACGCATGATCGACTTTCTAAACGTCTGGAAGGCGTTCGGCGGCCAGCCGGTGCTGCGCGGCCTGACCCTTTCGATCAAGCGCGGCGAGATCCTGTTCATCATCGGCGCCTCGGGCGTGGGCAAGTCGGTCACCATCAAGCACGTGGTCGGCCTGTTGCGCCTGGACCGCGGCGAGATCTGGTTCGACGGCCAGCGCGTCGATCAGCTTGAAGAGCCCGAGTTCTATGGCGTGCGTCGGCGCTGCGCCATGGTGTTTCAGCACTCGACCTTGTTCGATTCGATGTCCGTTCTGGACAACGTCGCGCTGCCGCTGTCCAAGCACCGCAAGCTGTCGCAGCAGGCCGCGCAAGATCTGGCGATGGGCTTTTTGGACCGCGTGCACATGCGCGACTTCGCCAGCGCCTTTCCGGCTGCGCTGTCCGACGGCATGCGCAAGCGCGTCGCCATCGCGCGCGCCCTGACGGTAGAGCCCGAGTGCCTGCTGTTCGACGAACCCACGACCGGCCTGGATCCCGTGTCCGCCCGTCGCGTCGATGCCCTGATTCGCGAGCTAAAAGAGACGCTCAGCGTCACCTGCGTGGTTGTCTCGCACGATCTGACGTCGATCTTTTCCATCGCCGACCGCATCGCCTTTCTGTACCAAGGCCGCGTTCACGCCCTGGGCACCCCCGACGAACTACGTGGCAGCAGCGACGCCGTTGTGCAGCAGTTCGTGCAAGGCCTGGCCGAAGGCCCGATGGAGACCCCCGGCTTCTAGCCCCCGACGCCACGCCGCCTCGACTCCGCGCCGCCGCGACTTCGCGACCGCACAACCGACCACGCGGTGATACGCCCCGCCGCCCCCCAGCCCAGACAAGGAGCATGCCGATGACGTCAACCCGATCGCGTTCCCTGTTGCCGCCCCCGCGGGCTCTGCCCATCGCGGCCATGACTCTGCTCGGCGCCTGTGGCCCCGCCGACCCGCCAGGCGACCCCCAGCCACAGCACACGCTGACGGGTCCGCCGGCTGCACGCGACTCAGGGCTGCCTGCGCCTTCGGACCCGATGCCTACGCCGCCGTCCCCGCCGGTCATGCCGCCGCCGGTCATGCCGCCCCTCCTGCCGATTCCCGGGCGCTATCTGACGGTGCAGCCCGCGCGCTTTGACATGGGGGCCCCCGCCAGCGATCCATGCCAAGGCGTCAACGAAGCGCAGCATCCCGTGACGCTGACCCAGCGCTTTGAGCTATCCGAGCGAGAGACCAGCCAAGCCGATTACCAGGCCGTCCTGGGCAGCAACCCGTCCGGCCGTCCCGAGTGCGGGGCCGACTGTCCCGTCGAGATGATCTCGTGGCATATGGCCGCCGCATACTGCAACGCGCTGTCCCAACGGCAGGCCCTGCCGGCCTGTTATCGCTGCACCGGCCATGGCGATGCCACCGTCTGCAGTGAAGCCATGGACGTGCGCGCCTGCCGCGGCTATCGCCTGCCCACTGAGGCCGAGTGGGAATTCGCCTACCGCGCCGGGCGCGACACCGCCGCCATCGGCGGCCCCTTGTCGATGTGTACCGGCTTGGACCCCAGCCTGGATCCCTATGCCTGGTACTACAGCAACGCCGACTTTCGGAACCATCCCGGCGGCGGCAAAAAGCCCAATGCCTGGGGCTTTTATGACCTGGCAGGCAGCGTCTGGGAATGGGTCCACGACGGCTATCTGACCGACCTGCGGGACACTCGCGCCATCGACCCCGCGGTCGAAAGCAGCGACGGTCTGCGCGTGATGCGCGGCGGATCGTACAACTGTCTCGCGCGTGAGGTACGGGCCTCGCATCGATCGGGCCTGCCCGCCACCATCCGCGGCCTAAACGTCGGCTTCCGCTGCGCCCGCAGCCTGCCCTAGCTGCACGGTGAAACAGTCGCTGCGGCCTGTCGTCTGACGCCTGGGTGCGGTTGTCGGTGCCGGCCCCGCCGGGCGGACGGGGCGGGGCCCTTGAATCGACGGTTTCCCCAGGACACGGGCTTGGCATACGCTGCGGTCGTGCGATTCCTGTTCTGCCTTGGACTTGGGCTGGTCCTGTTGGGTATGGCGTCGTGCTCGCGTCGAGCCTCGACTGGTTCGTCAGCCACGGCCTCACCCCATGTCTCGGTGGACCTGGCGTCGTTGGCCAACGGGGCGTCGTCGTCTATTGTCGCGGCGCCGCCGGCGGTCCAGGGTTATGTCGATGTCTGCGTCGGCAATCGGCACTCGTGCGGGCTGGATGGGCAGGGCAGGGTGTACTGCTGGGGCAGCGGCAGCAGCGGCGAGCTAGGCAGTCCGATCGACGCGCGCTCCATCGCTTCGCTCGGTCGGCCCAGTGTGGATCGAGCGAGCCGCCCGCGGCTGGTCCACGGCGTATCGGCGGGTGTCCAGCTTCGCTGCGGAGGCTCGCGCACCTGCGTTCGGACCCAGCCTGGCGATGTCATGTGCTGGGGCGATGAAGATCGCTGGGGCAGGGCAGCATCGGCGGTGCCGAGCCCGGATCCGACCCCGCCGACCCCGGAAGCGAAGACGGAAGCCAAGACGGAAGCGAAGCCGCAGCTAAAGATGGGACCGCAGCCGGTGCCGGCGCTTCGGGGGGCCAGCGACCTGATGCTAAACGGCGAGGCGGTCTGTGCCGTCATCGATGGCGGCGTGCGCTGCGATGGGCTGCTGCTCGATCCCCAGAACCACGACCTGCACGACGTGCTGCGCTTCGTCCCGGTGCCTTCATCGCTGCCGGTGGTCTGCGTGCTGCGACGGGATGGCAGCCCGGCCTGTGCGCAGGGGCGGCCCGTCCCGCGATCGGATCAGCCCTGGCGCCTGAATCCCCCCCGGCCCAAGGTGGCGCGCGGCGACGGTCCGTTGCCGAAGCCAACGGTCGGGTTCACGACGCCGCTGACCTACATCAAAGACCGGGAGCTGCCGTTTCAGGTGTCGCCGCTTCCGCATCCGCCGCAGGTCTTGGACTTCACGATCTGGGGCGGCAGCCCCTGCTTTGTGACGCCGACGGGGGTGGACTGCGGCCCGCCCAGTGGACCGACGCTGCAGCCGACGCTGCAGGCCGCTTTGCAGGGCTTGAAGGTGAATCGCGTGCTGGCGGTCGTCGGCGACGTGCTGTGCCTGCAGACCCAGACCGGACAGGCGCGCTGTGTCAC
>JAYRFD010000624.1:0-3197 GCA_041908565.1 Polyangia bacterium
CCTTCGCCATGGCTGACGCTCAACAACACGGTGGGCTGCGGGCTGCGCGCCACCGCCAGAAGAGGTCCGCTTTCCAGTACGTCGCCGCTTTCGTCATTCAGGTTGCGCAACCGACCGGCGACATCGCCTGGGTTTCGCGCCACCAAGTCGATGCTGGGCGCAATCAGCGAGTCATACCCGACGCTGGTCGCCGCCGTGCCGTCGGGAACCGCGTACAGCAGAGCCTGCCCTTGTGTCTTTTGGGCCCGCTCGCTGCGCAGCAGCTTTTCGACATAGGCTTCGTAACCGGCGGGACTTTCGAAGGCCAAGCGCCCCACCAGCGCGTCGGTCTGCAGGACCTGCTGCAGCGACAGCGGCATCTGGTCCAAGTCACCCAGCAAAAGCAGATAGCGGGGCAGGTGCAGCGCAAGCTCTGTCCCGGTGTCGATGTGCTGGCGGCGGTACTGGGCGGCTTCGGCGTCGTCAAGCTGCGCGGGCACGCGATAGATGCGCACCTCGACATCGCCCTGTTGTTGTTTACGCCACGCGATAAGCGGTGCCAGCAGCGACAGCAGACGATCCCCGACCGAGCCTTGCGGCGCCAGCACAGCCCAGCGCTGCACGCGCAGATCGTTGCCGTCTTCGCCTTCGTCCCACAGATAGCCCGACGGGCGACGAGTGGACTCGGGCGTCCCCAGCCCAGCCGCCCCCGACGACACATCCGCGATGGAGAGCCCTGCAGGCAAGGCCGGCTGCGTCCCTGATGGACGATCTGGCGACCGATCGAGCGAACGCAGCAGAAGCTGCAGCGGTGCCAAAGCCGCCGAGCGACGCCGCATCACCGCGGACCGCGATGGGGTGGCAACAGCGCCGCACGACCGGCCTGGTGATAGGTCGCTTGCAGCGCATCTAGCTCGGCATCGGACAGACCCAGGCTGTTCGCCACGGCCGCGGCCGCGTCGGGCTGCAGGCTGCGCAGCACGATGGCGTCTTCCAGGCGGCGCAGATCGATGCTCGGCATCGCCAGATTGATTGGCGTCGCCAGGTTCGCGAGCTTCATCGGCATCGCCTGCATCGTCGGCGCGGTCAGCGTTTGTGCGACCGGCGGCACGGCGTTCACAGCCTGCGCAGGTGCGGCCACTGTCACTGCGGGCGAGGCGGTCACTGGGGGTGCAGCAGAAACAGCAGCCGAGGACTTCACAGGTTCGGCGGAACCAACCACCGATGGCGCAGCATCGCCTTGCGATGTCGGCGACAGGCTGGCCACCGGCAGCGCGCGCGGTCGCGACGAAGACGCAGCGGGCAAGCGCACGGCCGGATCGCCCAAGACGACATAGCCGACCAGATCTTGTCGCGTCATCCAGTGCCGACGCAGCACAGCATCAGGACCCGGACCAGAAAATCCAGCGCCCACCGCATCGGTCGCAGCCGAAGGCCCACCAGCAGCGGTCGCGCGGTCACTTTTTGTCAGCTGAGCCCGTCGCTGCGCGTCGTAGCGACGCAGCAGGCTTTGTTCAGCGCGTCGCTGCTTGCGGGAAAGCGATGCAAAGGCCGCCCCCACCCGCGTCCGCCGCATCAGCGACCGAACGAAGGTCTCGAAGTGGTCGGAGTCGCCGCGGCTTAGCTCGTTGTCACTGGGCGAAGAATCACCCTCTCCCCCGTCGACAAAGCTGTACGACCAGGCCAAGTCCAGGTGGCCGATGATGGCCAAAGGTCCATCGGGCTGGGCCAAGGCAGCCTGCGGCAAGGCGGCGACAAACGGTCGCGAATCGGCCACTCGCTGACTGGGCGCCGGCAGCGACCGCAGCACCCAGCGAGCCTCGTCGTCCAGCTGACTGCCGCGTCCGGCCAGCCAGGGATAAAACTGGCTCTCGCCCGGCGTACCCGCGCCATAGCAGGCCAGCATGAACCAGACACCGCCCGCGACGAAGGGCACGCGTGCCGCGCGCAGGTCGGCGGCGCTTAATCGGCGCGAGGGCGACGGACTGTGCAGCGACGGACTTGGGAAGCTAAGCGCCCCTTGCTGCCGTCGCTGTTCGACAGGCGATGGGAATCCGGCGCGGGGTCCGCCATAGCCATGGCTGACGGTGAACAAAAGCGAAGCGGGCAGCTGGCTTGCGGTCTGCAACAGGTCGTCGCTGCGAAGCAGCGCTGCCGCGGTCGCCGGGTTCAGGTCCGCCGGCCTACCCTTGCGCTGCGGCAAAGCCAAGCGCGACAGAAGCGGAGCAATCAGAAGCTCTTGCGCCATCTCGGTGGCGTCGCTGCCGTCGCGGACGTACAGCAGGCGAGCCCGCCGCAGCAAGCCGCCCGAACCTTCGCCGCCCTCTGCTGCCGCATCGTCATCGTCGTCGCTGGCCATGGTCGCGGTGCTATCCGGGGCGGCCACCACTTTTTCTGCGTACTGCCGATAGTCGGCCAGGCGAGGCTGCCCCGTTTCGTCGGTAAATGCCAAGCGCCCGACGAAGTGACCATAGCTGGCCAGCACCTGCACGATGGCCTCTGGCACGTGGTGCAGATCACCCAAGACCAAAAGGTAGTCGGGGCGTTCCAGTTCCGTCTTGCGATAGACATCGGCCAGGTCTTCTTCGCAGATCGCTCGGCGATACCAGTCGACGGCTTTGGCCAGCGGCAGATCGGGATCCGACGGAGCACCATAGACCAAAGACCCAAGCAGGCCGGCCTTGTCGATGCCTTGCTGTTCGGCGCGCAGGGCCAGCAGCGGATCGATGGCGCCCAGAAGCGCAGCGCGCAGGCGTTCGTTTTCGGGGACGACGACGCCCCAGCGGCGCTCGGACAGCACGGACGCATCGCGACTGGCATCGCCGAAGGCCTGCACGCCGGGCAGGTTCGGCGCGACGCTGGGGGCCGGCGCGCCATCCAAAAGCGAAAGGGGCAACCCCTTTTGCAGTACCACTTCTGGGCAGTCGCTGTCGCCGCGTGAAAGCAGCAGGCGCAGGCCCGTGGACCGCGATCGGGACGATGGAACACTTGGGCGTTGCGAGCTCATGCGGACCTCAATCCACCGACGGAGAACCAGAAGCGATGGGCGATGGAGGCACGCGGCTTTCGCGCAGGACGACCAGGCCTTTTTCTGGCAGCCATTCACCCAGCGCGACGCGCGCACCGCCTTGGGGATGCACGTCGATTCGCGCCACATGCAGTCGACGCAAAAGGCGCGGGCTGGCTGGATCCTCGACGGACGCAGAGTTTTTCAGGCC
>JAYRFD010000625.1:0-1787 GCA_041908565.1 Polyangia bacterium
TCGCGATCGCACCTTTATGCATATCGCGGCCACGCAGGATGCCGCCGGCCAGACCAGTCTGTACGTCGATGGCATCGCCCAGGCGACCGCGACGCTGCATGCGCCGGCTCCCGGCATCGTGCGCAATCGCTGCTTTCTGGGCAAGAGCAGTACGGCCAGCGTGCCGCTTCTGCAGGGCCGCCTGGCCGATGTGCGGCTGTGGTCGCGGGCGCGGAGCGCTGCGGAGCTAGTCGCCGAGAGCAGCAGCGTCCTTACGAGTGAAGATCTGGGCCTCATCGCGAACTATCGGCTCGACGAGGTTGCAGGAGCCCGAGCGGGCGATGCCACGCGGCGAGCCCTGCACGGCATTGTCCACGGACAGAAGCAGGTCTTCGGCCGCAGCGCACCGCCCCTGCTGCTGCCTCCTCCCACCGCAGGCAGCCTGGACCTAGACGGGAAGAGCGACTGGGTGGTCCTGCCAGCGCTGCCCGCCGACCTGTCCTCCGGCTTTACGCTCGAAGCCTGGGTACTTGTCGATCAGGCCGCGGCCGGCATGCGGATCTTGGATCTCAGCACGGGCGCGGGCCACACCATCGCGCTGGGCCTGGCAGGGACGGCCGGCAACCAGCTTGCCCTGCGCGTTCAGAACAGCAGCAGCAACGTCGAGGTTCTGTCCCCAGCCACGCTCCCGACCGGCAGCTTTGCGCATGTCGCCGTGACCCTAAGCGCGGGCGGCATCGCCACCTTCTACGTCGGTGGCGTGAGCAAGAGCAGCCACAGCGGTCTGCCGATGCCGGCGGTGGTCACGCGCAGTCAGAGCTTCTTGGGGCGCAGTCAGGTGAGCGGTGCTCCGCTTTTCCGGGGCCGCCTAGCGGATGTGCGAATCTGGAGTGTGGCGCGCTCGCCCGACGAGATCAGCCGCAACCAGACCGCCCGCCTGCGCGGCAGCGAGCCGGGTCTTGTGGCCAACTATCGCTGCAACGATTCGCTCGGCGAGCGGCTGGGCGATGCCGGCCAGAGCGGTCTTCATGGCTGGGCTCGCGGCCGAGCCAAGTTCAGTCGTTCCGAGCCCCTGCCAAGCTTTGTCTCAGCGGCTGAGCTGCAGGGCACGCTGCGGCTGGATGGGGCGGCGCATGTGACCCTTCCTGCCATCGCCGGCAGCCCAGATGGCATGACGCTGGAAGCTTGGGTGTACTGCCTTGACTTGACGGCGACGGCCAGCTTCTTCGACCTAGCGGCTGGCAGCCCCAGCGCGACCAGCGACCGTGTCTACTTGGGCCAAAAGGGCAGCGCCCTAATCTTCGGTGTGCAGGTCGGCACGGGGGCACTTCAGCTCATCACCGCCACGGGCGTGCTGCCCAGCCAGACGTGGGCGCATGTCTCGGCCAGCGTCGATGAGAACGGGCACGTGGTGCTGTGCAAGGACGGCATTCCACTGTCCGCTGACAGCAACATCGTAAGCGTCCCCGCCGCTGTCGTGCGGGGTGTAGCGACGCTGGGACGCAGCCTGGACGGCACTCTGTTTAAGGGACGGATCGCCGAGGCCCGCATCTTCGCCGGCCCCCGCTCGCCGCGTCAGACGGCCGCCGCCCGTCGCGTGCGTCTGTCCGGCGCGGTGCCGGGACTTCTGCGCTGTTATCCGCTGGCCGCCGCGCACGGCAGCGTCGTCACCGATATGGCGCAAGCCGCGCAGCACGGCACCGTGCAGGGTGTGCCGGTATGGGATGTGGGGCTGCCTGATGTCGGCGGGACGCTTCCGGATCCCACCCCGCCGCTGTCTCCCGGTGCGCTGCGCTTCGATGGCGCCA
>JAYRFD010000626.1:0-4086 GCA_041908565.1 Polyangia bacterium
GCCCGTCCTGTGGGGCCCGCGCCGCGAGAGAAACCGAGGCCGGCTACTGTTGGTCCAGAAAGCTCAGCAGCGCCTGGTCAAATCGACCATGCCCCCGCTCGATGGGAGCGTACTTCCCGAGGCCGGGCAGGAATGAATAGAACTTTGCAGCCGCCCCAATGTGGTGAAAGAAGTCGACCCGGTCAGCGAACTGATCCGGCGATCCGTCGCGTTCACCCTGGATCACCAGCGTCGCAACCTTCAGCTTGGCCGGGTCGACCAGGCTTGGCCGCGTCAGGTCAACCAGAGCGCCGTTGGGGGCCGTGGCGGACTCACCGCGACACACGGCAGCCCGTCGACGGACAAACTCGGGATCCAGGTCACCATCTTCGGGCTTCAGCAGCGAGGCCTGCTGCCCCAGCGATCGCAGCGGGCCATTGGGCACCGTCGCCGCCTTGTCGACCTGTCGCCAGCGCATGCCCAGCAGGGCCAGCTTCGAAATCTTGTTCGGCTTCTGCGTCGCAAACAGCGCCGCCGGCTGCGATCCCCACTGGTATCCGAACAGATGGACGCGTTCGACCCAGCGAAGCGCGCGGACAAACTCGACGGCCGCTTCGATGTCGCGGGCCGCGGTCTGCGTGTCGGTCCAGTCGCGGTCACTGCCCTGCGACCGCCCATAGCCGTGCATATCGAGTGCAAACACGTCGTAGCCAGCGTCGGCCAGCGTCTCCATCAGCGAATAGCCGTGCTCAGGATCTGGGTCGAACGTGCAGCGACTGGCCCAGGTGGCGCCGTGGATCAGAAGAATGACCTTGCCGGTGCTCTTCCACGTCTCCTCGTAGCCGACGCGATATTTTTCATACAGCTTAAGGCGCAGGCCTTCGCGCTCGGCCATTAGCTCGCGCGACTTGATCTCACGCGACTCGCTGGCGCCACCAGACGAGCCGATCTTGCCGCGGCGGTCATTTGCTTGGGCCCGACCCTGCACCGACGCAGTCAGCACAAGCAGAGCGGCCAAGACAGCAGATTGACGAATATTCCATCGAGAGGGAGAGATTGCACAGGAACGCATGGCGGCTTGCGCTATACCATGAAGCCCTCGTCCTTGGGAACTGTGATGGATGCTCCTGGCTTGCTCGACCCGGCTGAGACGATTCGCTCGACGCTTTTGACCCTTCCCGTGACGCCGCAGGATGTCGCTGCGGCAGCGCTGCGCATCGCGCCCTTCGTTCACGTGACGCCACTTCTGACTTCGCGCTTTCTGTCGGCGGCCTGTGGCTGCGATCTGCGCCTGAAAGGCGAACACCTGCAGCGCAGCGGTTCCTTCAAGATTCGCGGTGCCCTAAACCGACTGCTGACGCTGTCCGACGAACAAAAGGCGCGCGGAGTCGTGGCGTTTTCGTCGGGCAATCATGCGCAAGGGGTGGCGCTGGCCGCGCAGCTTTTGGGCATTTCGGCGACCTTGGTGATGCCAAGCGATGCTCCTGCGGTAAAGCTAGCCGCGACGCGCGGGTATGGTGCAAACGTTGTCCTGTACGACCGACATAGCGAAGATCGCGAAGCCATCGCGCGCCGTCTTTCCGTCGAGCAAGGCCGCATCTTGGTACCGCCGTGTGACGACCCCCGGGTCATCGCGGGACAGGGCTCCATCGGTCAAGAGCTGACCGCGCAGTGGCCAGACCTGGATCTGGCGCTTGTCCCCGTTGGAGGCGGCGGGCTGATCAGCGGCATCGCCGTGGCACTCAAGGCCTTTCGTCCGCAGATCCGCATCATCGGTGTCGAACCCACGGCGGCCGATGATGCTCGCCAGTCCCTGCAGGCCGGCCACATCGTGCGCATCGCGCAGCCAAGAACCATCGCAGATGGCGTCGCCACGCAGGCTATCGGACAGCACACCTTCCCCATCATGCGGGCGCTGCTGGATGACATCGTCACGGTCAGCGAAGAGGAAATTCGGCGCGCCTTTGAGCTGGTCTTGACCCGCACCAAGCAGCTTGTCGAACCGACGGGCGCGCTGACGACAGCAGCCGCGCTAAGTGGACGAGTGCCCGTGCGCGGACAGCGGGTCATGGCCCTGCTGTGCGGCGGCAACGTCGATCTGCGCGCGCTGCTGCAGCTATTGCCTACATCGCCAAGTGCATGACCATGGCGACGACGTCTTCCAGGGCGGTGCGTGGCACGTGCACCGTCCACTCGCTGATCAATGGCTGATTGGATCCGGCTTGTCCCGTCGCTCGCACGCGACTGGAATGGACGATGCTCGTCTCGCCGTGATGCGGCAGCATATTGAACAGCTGGACGATGTCCGACGGGGACGTTCGGGAATCTGCCCCACGTCCACCGCGCAGACGCGACAGGCTTAGCGCGCTATCCAGGTAGCGGCTCAAGCTGCGCAGCGACGTGAAGCCGCCGCTGCGTAGCCCGGGCTGCTGCAGCCCATCCAGTCCCGGTCGCTGCGCCAGCGAGCGCTCGGTTGGAAGCGTCAGCTGTTCCACCAGGCGCTTGGTCAGAAAGTCCGCGTCGCTGCCCAGCGCCATCCAGGTCCGCCCCGCTTGCTTTCCGGTCAGCAGGTGAAGAACCAGCGGCTGCGCCTTGGCCTTGGCCGTCGTGTTCGCCCGTCCCAGCCCGGCCTTTTCCAGCAAGGCCGGCACCGATGCACTCACCGTAAACTGCAGCGCACCGGGTCCCAAGGCCTTGTTCGCTGGCTGCAGCCGCACGACGGGCAGGGGTTCCGGCAGGCCCAGCTTCTTCCAGCGCGCCCGCAGATACGCCTGCACTCCGGGGCGCTTGTAGGCTGCGACGATATTCTTCAGCCAGGTGATTGGACGCTCATCGACTCCGTCGCTGGTCATCAAGTAGGCTCGCCCTGCCAGCAGCTGCCCAAGGTCAGGTCGCTCGGCCCGCGGCTGAGACTCAAGCCCCGGCGGGGGCGGCAGCTCGGCGACAACCGTCGAGACCGGACCGTCGGTCAGCGGCACAACCTTCAGCAAATCGACGAGCGCCTGCCGATCAGCCTGTGCCAAGCCATCGTGGGTCAGAAAGCCATCCAGCACCGGCTGCAGAAGCTGCAACAGCTGCTGGGCATAACGAACCTCGCTGACGGTGAACGAGGCCGATCCGACATCCTTGGGCAGACTCCAGAATGCAGCCGGGATCGCCGACGGAGGCTGCTGGGCGGCCCGCGCATCGGCCTGGCCCCACCAGGAATCGTGGCCGTTCAGCTGATAGGCCAGCACCGCTTCGGCTCCGGCCCCGCCCAGGCTGATATCGACGGCGATCGTCTGAAGATCCTTGGCCATCGACCCGACTTGCCCCACCAGCGCCTGCGTCAAATCGGTCAGGCCGCGATCAAAGATGGGATTGCCAAGCTGCAACTTCTGCGGCACCAGCAGACCGGCCATCTGCAGACCCCGCTGCCACAGCCCGTCATAGGTCTGCACCACCGTCTGCACCGATAGCTCGGCGCGCAGGTCGCTTTTGATCGGCAACGGCGGCAGCGTCAGCGCATACGGAGCCAGCTCGACCTGACTCCGCTCGCTTAGCCCGCAGGCCAGGCGCGCGCCCGCGCCAACGTCCGCCCCCAGCAGGCAGCGCCACGTGTCGCCGCCGGACTTCAGCAGCAGGCGGCTCGCCTTGCCTTGCGGTTCCATCGGCAGGTTGGCTTGCGCGGCGATCTTGCGCGCTTCGTCCAGGCTGCGCAGACCGCAGGCAAACACCCACTGCGGCGGGGCCGGACTGTCGACGGACTGGCGGTCCAGCGCCACCACCACATCGACCGGCGCAGACAGCACGACCTGCGACCCAAGAGGGCCCAGCAGGCTGTCCATGGCCGCCTCGGGCTTCAAAGGAATGGGCAGATACGTTCGCAGAGACTGCAGGGTCGCATCCAGGCTGCGCGCATGCACGCGCAGCGCCGTCGCAGGCGCGGATACGGGCAAAGCTGGTGTCGCAATGGCCGGCGCCGCCAGAACGCCAACGCCGACGACGGGAAGCAATCGCCCCACCGCTCGCCAAGCCGCCACACCGAGTGACGATGGGAGAGACAGACGTTTCATGGGCGCCATTGTGGCACGAACTCGAGACTCGAGAGAGGAGGTCTTAATCGGA
>JAYRFD010000627.1:0-6218 GCA_041908565.1 Polyangia bacterium
GAGACCGGCAACAGCGAGACCAGCCTGCTTTCGTACATGGAAGCGCTGGAGGGCGCCTATTCGCACTTTCTGTCGCGCCTGGGCGAAGAGATCGACTGGGACAGCCACTTTAAAAAGCACATCTACCACGCGCCGTTTGGTGGCATGACGTGGCGCGCGCATCGCGCGCTGCAGCGTCGCTGGCGCAAGATGGGCAAGGAAGAAGCCTGGGAACACTTCCTGCGCAAGTCGGGCAAGGCGCTGACTTACCTGCGGCGCATGGGTGGCACCTATGGTTCTGCGACGTTCATCGGGCTGGTTGGCATGATCGACCAGTCGGACGATCTGCAGCCGGGCGATCGCATCAGCATGTTTTCCTACGGCTCGGGATCGTGTTCCGAATTCTATTCGGCGCGCATTGGCCACAACGCCAAAGCCGTCGCTGCGGCCGCTGGGCTGCAGGCACTGCTGGATGCGCGTCGCCCGCTTTCGGTGC
Source organism: Polyangia bacterium (assembly GCA_041908565.1). Taxonomy (GTDB): domain Bacteria; phylum Myxococcota_A; class Polyangia; order Palsa-1104; family JAEUJZ01; genus JAEUJZ01. The sequence goes on from JAYRFD010000627.1 coordinate 476, forward strand.
GTGAATACGAAGACTGCGAGCGCGAGCGCACCTGCTGGCTCGATCAGGGTGACTTTGTCCCCTGCACCGACGGCTTTGACGACTGGTACGAACGACACTATCGCGGCAAGGGCTTGCTCGTGTTTCAGGGCATCTCGGAGCACTACAGGCGCTACGGATGGAGCTAGAGTCCCTACGCCTGACGGTGCCCGAGGCGATTGACGCCGCTGGTGCAGATGCCTTGACCGAAGCCCTGCTTGCTGCAGGGCCGCAGGCCGGTGGACCCATCGTGCTGTGCGGTCGCGAGGGGCTGTTCTGTCGCGGCATGGACTTCGACAAAGTCCTTTCGCTGGGCGATGGTGGATCGTCGACTGCGACCTCGGGCGTAGCTGGGGAGTCGCCTGCGGTGGCGGCGGGCGTCGGTGCGTTTGCTCGCCTGCTGCGCACGATCGTCGAATGTCCGCGACCCGTGGTTGCGCAGATCGATGGCGCCGTTCTGGGCGGGGGCGTGGGCATCGCTGCCGCGTGCGACTTGGTCGTGGCGACGCGGCGATCGACGTTTGGTCTGCCCGAGGCTCTGTTTGGTCTGCTTCCCGCCGTGGTGTTGCCGGTGCTGCGTCTGCGCATGCCGATGCAGAAGGCTCGCTTGCTGGCCATGACGGCGTATTCGCGCAACGCAGAAGAAGCCTGCGGGCTGGGCTTGGTCGACGTGGTCTGCGCGGATGACAAGCTGTCGAGCGCGCTGCGGCGAAGTCTGCGCGATCTATCTCGGGCTCAGCTTGGCGCCATCGCGACGCTTAAGCGCTTCAGCTTGGAGATCGAAGACGGCTCGCTGGCCGCCGGGCTTCTGCATGGCACGCGCGAGACCACGGAGCGCTTGGCGCAGCCCGAGATCCTTGCGGCCGTTCGCAGCTTCCTAACCGAAGGAGCCGCCCCATGGGCGTAGACAACACCGTCGCTGAGTCGCTGGTTCAGCTCACGCTGTCCCCCGACTTCGATCATGTTGGCATCCTACGGATCGCCGATGTGCAGGGGCGCAACGCGCTGTCGGAACCCTTGGTGCATGCGCTGCTCGCTCGCTTGGCAGAAGCCGCGCAGGACGAACGCATTCACTGCTTGGTCTTGTGCGGACTGCCCGATGTGTTCTGCGCCGGAGCCAGCCGCGACATGCTGGCCAGCATTGTGCAAGGTCGCATCGCTCCGACGGATATTTTGCTGTCGAAGGCGGTCCTGGATCTGCCAATGCCGGTGGTGGCTGCGATGGCCGGCCATGCCATCGGCGGTGGGCTGGCCTTGGGACTGTGCGCTGACATCATCCTGCTTTCGCGTGAGAGCCGCTACGGGGCCAGCTTCATGAATATGGGCTTCACGCCGGGCATGGGCATCACCAAGCTGCTTGAACACGTGATGTCGCCGGCCCTGGCTGCTGAGGTTCTGTTTTCTGGGGAACCTCGACGCGGACGCGACTTCATCGGCATGACCGGCGTGAACTACATCCTGCCGCGGGCCGAAGTCGAAGACCGCGGGCTGTCGGTCGCGGCCCGCATTGCAGAAAAGCCGCGCACGTCGCTGCAGTTGTTGAAACGAACCATGTCGCTGCCGCGCCGGCAAGCCTTTGAAGCCACGCGCACGATGGAAAGCTTGATGCACGAAATCAGCTTCGGGCAGCCTGGCGCCGCGAAGCGAATCGAGGAGAACTATGATTAACGATCTGCGTGGAAAGGCCGTCTTGATCACCGGCGGCACCATGGGCATTGGCTTGGCGACTGCGCTTTCGTTCGCGCGCCAAGGGGCGGTGGCGTGGATGACGCACCGCTGGGGATCGGCGGACGAAGACGCCATCTTCAAGCAGTTCGCCGACGAGGGACTGCCCAAGCCACACATCGTGCAAGCCGATGTCGCGAACAAAGAAGACACGGCCATGCTGCTTGAGCAGATCAAGGCGCACCACGATCACGTCGAGGTCTTCATCTCGAACGTGTCGTTTGGCTTGGTCGTCGAGAAGCTGGAAGACTACCGGCTTAGCTCGCTGTTTCGCAGCATCGAGTATTCGACGTGGCCGATGTACCAGTACTCGCACGACATCCACAAGCTGTTCGGGCGCTGGCCGCGGTACGTCATCGGTCTGTCAAGCGGCGGTCCCGATCACTTCTACAAAAACTACGACTTCGTCGCGGCTTCCAAGGCCGTGATGGAGACCATGTGCCGGTACATGAACTACCGGTTGTTCGACGAAGACTGCCGTATCAACGTGGTGCGATCGCGCTTGGTGCGAACCGAGTCGCTGCGTGCGACGTTCGGCCGCGACTTCGAAAAGTTCGCCGAGCGCTTCAATATGAAGCGCCAGTTCATTCCAGAGCAAGAAGTGGCCGATGCGATGCTGGCATTGTGCTCGGGCTTGATGGATGGCGTGCGCGGCCAGGTCATCATGGTCGATCGCGGCACGACCTTCTTCGACAACGTGATGCGCATGTACAACGAGCGCGACTCCTTGGACATCTGACATAACACCGGGCGTCGCCGTCGAGCCTGCGCGGATCGACAAGGCGCTGGCGCCTGGACCCTGACTCGACACCGAAAGGAAGAACCAGCCATGACCCGTGAACACGTTTTGAAGGTTGTCAGCAAGCACTTGATGGACGCCGTCGATGGTCTTGAAGAGTCGAAGATCGATCCGGCTCGTTCGATGAAGGATCTGGGCGCCAACAGCCTGGACATCGTCGAAGTGGTGTCGCGTTCGATGCGTGAGCTGAAGGTCAAGGTTCCGCGATCGGAGCTGTCGAAGCTGACCAACATCAACGAGCTGGTCGAGACCTTGCTCAAGGCCGCCAGCGCAGCCCCGGAACAGCGCGCGTGATCGCCGATTTTACCGGCAAGACCGTCCTGGTTACGGGCGGCACCAAGGGCATCGGCTTGGCCACTGCGCTGGCCTTTGCCCGTCGTGGAGCGCACTGCGCCCTGACCTATCGCATGGGCAGCGCCGACGATGACGAGGTGATCCGCAAGTTCACCAGCGAAGGCTGCAAGGCCCCGATCCTGATCCAAGCCAACGTCGCCGATGCCGAAGACACCAAGGCGGTGATGGAGGAACTGGGCAGCCGCTGGTCGATCGTCGATGTGTTTATCAGCAACGTGTCGGCGGCCCTGGTGATCCAGAGCATCGAAGACTATTCGCTCAAGGGCCTGCACCAGAGCATCGACTTTTCCGCCTGGCCAACCGTGTCGTACATGCGCGCGATCAAAGAGCGCTTCGGCAAGTGGCCGCGCTACGTCGTTGCGATGTCGTCAACCGGACCTGACCATTACGCCGTGGCCTATGACTACGTCGCCGCGTCGAAGGCGGTCATGGAGACGCTGATCAAGTACCTGTCGTATCGCCTGTACGACGAGGACTGTCACATCAACGCGCTTCGTTCGCGCAGCGTCATCACCGATTCGTTCTCGTCGACGTTTGGCGAAGACTTCCATCGCTTCGCGCAGCGACTGACCGTGCCGCAGCACTTCCTGCCGGCGGATGAAGTTGCGGACTGCGCGCTTGCGTTGTGCAGCGGCCTTCTGGATGGTCTGCGCGGCCAAGTGTTGACCTGCGACCGCGGCACGTCGTTCTTCGACAACCTGATGCGCATCTACAACGAGCGCGAGCACTTCGGCCTGCAATAGCCAGCCCACCTGCCTTCGTCCCCACTTCTCTGTTCCCCTTCCGATTTCCTGCGTGCTTGCTTGTGTCCCTCGAAGGGACTAGCGTGGGCGCATGTGCGTCGTGCGACATCGTTCTTGTCTGGCGCTTTGCGGGACCGCTGCCCTGTGGCTGCTTGCGCAAAGCAGCGCTGCGCACGCGCAGAGCCAAAAGCCGCGACGGGTGACGCTGGCCTACTACGGCCACAACGCGACCGAGCCCGGTATGCGAATCGGCTACGAAGGCGTGTTCTTCAACCGCGGCGTGCAAGAGCTTTTCATCGCCGGCGGACTGGGCTTTCACAGCGGTCCCAGCGTCGGCTATTCCGTGCTAACGCAGCTTGAGTTGGGCTATCGCGCGACTGCTCCCTTTGGCCTGTTTTTCGATGCGCGTCTGAGCATCGGCTACGTCAACTGGTCGCGTCCCGCCGCGATGGGGTCTTCGGGGCTGGGCGGCTTGGTCACGCGCGAAGAGTCCAACAGCAGCCTGCTGAATCCGCTGGCGCTGGCCGGCCTGGGCTGGGACTGGCAGCGCACGCGCCGCTGGGGAGTGTCGTTGTTTGTTCTGGGCGGGCCCAGTGGTCGATATGACTTTGCCGGCTCGTTTTCCGTCGGCGGCGTGCTCTTGGCTGGGCTTGGCTATCACTTTGGTGCGATGGGGCCTCCGCGACCGAGCATGCCGGTGTCGGCGGTTCCTCCGGCAGAAGCTCCCGACTTTCCCGAGGATACGGGTGGCCAGACCCCGAGCCCGCTTCCTTCGAGCGGTCCTGCCGAGCCTGCCCCCGTCGAGCCAGTTCCAACCGTGTCGCCGTCTGCACCCGCTGTGCCTGCAAGTCCGATCGCGCCGACGGTGCCGTCTGATGTTCCGCAGCTTCCGCCGCCCCCCAGCGTTCCGTACACGCCAAGGCCCGCCGGCGGATGAGCCAAGACACTCTTTCGCGGCGCGTGTTCCTGACGCGCGCCGGTGGCCTGGTACTGACGCTGGGCGCTGCGCCGCTGGCCGGCCCGGCCCGTGCCGCCGCTCGACAGGATCCGTATCGCCAGGGCGGCCTGTGGTTGAGCGGTGATCATCACATTCACACCTGCTTCAGCATCGACGGCATGTATCGCATCGAAGAGCAGGTCGAAAACGCGGTGCGCAGCGGCCTGGACTTCTGTGTCATCACCGACCACGGCGGCCCCGAACACAGCCGCGTTCTTTTGTCCGAGGCGTATCCGCAGCTTGTCGCCGCTCGCAAGCGCTTCCCGCAGATCACCGTCTTCCAAGGTCTGGAATGGAACATTCCAGCCGCTGAACACGGCAGCATCATTGTGCCGCCCAGCGACGACGAAGCACAGCTGATCCGCGACTTTCAAGTGCAGTACGACGCGCGGGCCAGTCGCGTTCCCGCTACTCCGTCGACATCTGCTGCCGCCGCCGTTTCTTCGACGGCTGCTTCCGCGTCACCTGCTTCTTCACCGCCGCCTGCACCGAACCCATCGCCAGTTCCCGCGTCAGTCACACCCGCTGATACCGAGGCCGCGGCCGTCGCTGGTGTTCGCTATCTGCAGCAGCGCAGTCCCCATTCGCTGTTCTTCGCCAACCATCCCGCGCGTCGTGGTCTCGACAGCCCGCATGAGCTACGCGCGTGGGCAGATGCCGGCCCCGATGTCATGCGTGGCTTTGAAGGCGCGCCCGGCCACGGTGCGGCGCCCTTGGTTGGCATCCCTCGCGGCTATTACGAAGAGACCCCCGGCCAGCGGGCCCACCCAGGCTATCCCTTGCACTCGTTTCGGACCTGGGGCGGCTACGACTATTACGTCGCGCAGGTCGGCGGACTTTGGGACAGCCTGCTCGGCGAGGGGCGGGCGTTTTACATCACCGCCAACTCAGACTCGCATCGCTATCACGGCGACCGGCGAGAAACCGACCGCGCCGCCTTTCGCAAGCTGGGCTATGTGCCGTTGACCGGGCGCATCAAGCCAGCAGCCTGGGGCGACAAGCACGATCCCGATGAGGATTACCCGCCCGGCGTGTACGCCCGCACCTATGTCTATGCCGCAAGTCGCAAGCCGATCGACGTCCTTTCCGGCATGCGTGGCGGCAACA
>JAYRFD010000628.1:0-10446 GCA_041908565.1 Polyangia bacterium
ATTCCTGTCGCGATCCAGGCGGACGGCGAACGATGTACAGCGGGCGGCCTTTCGAGTGTTCAAACAGCTTGGCCAGATACGCCCCTTGCATGCCGATGGCCATGAACAGCAGCCCAGAAAACAGCGTCATGAACGCGAGCCCAGACAGCCAGCCGCGCGGCGTGCCCTGCGGCAGCGCGATGAACTGAAACAGCCCCCACAGCACGTACAGCGACGCGCCAGCAAACAGGGGCACACCCAAGACCAACGGCCACTTCAGCGGCATGGTGCTGTGCGAAAACAGGCCGCTCGACGCCAAGCGCCACAGGCGACGCAGGTTGTACTTCGACGTGCCGGCAAAGCGCGGCGCCACTTCGTAGTCCAGCGTCACTTGCCGAAAGCCAACCCACGCGACCAGGCCGCGCAGGAAGCGATGCGTCTCGCGACAGCTGCGCAGAACATCGGCGACCTCGCGCGTTAGCAGACGAAAGTCGCCGACGTCGGGTTCGGTCGGCGTGTCCGAGATGCGCGCCATCAGGGCATAGAAGCCGCGGGCCAGAGCCGTCTTGTACGTCTCGCGCTGATGGCTGCTCTGCTTGCGCATCAGCACCACATCGGCGCCTTGTTCCATCGCTGCCAGCATCGCTTTGAAGTACTGCGGGGGATGCTGCAGATCCGCGTCCATGGTGATCAGCACATCGCCCTGTGCGGCATCGATACCGGCGGTAATCGCCATCTGGTGACCGAAGTTGCGCGACAGCTGAACCACGCGCACCGGCAGCCCGCGCGCCGACAGCGCATGGGCTTTTTCGACGGTGCGATCGCGACTTCCGTCATCGACCAGAACGATCTCCCAGGTCTTGCCTTCGGGCAGAAGCAGCGTACGCAGGTGCTGATCGACCGTGAACACAAACGACTCGATGCCTTGTTCTTCGTTGTAGGCCGGCGCGACGACGGACAGGTACGGATGCTCCTCAGCTTGTTCGGCCGCGGAAAACGTCGGCGAGTCAGGCGACGACAGCGAAAACGACGGATCGGAAGATGGGCTTGGCAATGGTCTCCTCAGACGACGTTTCGGTTAGGGGTTGGCATGAACAGCAACAACGACAGCCACAAGAAGATGCGAGAGCTGCCGCGCGGCACGGGCCTTGGTCGCTGGAGAAGTCGGCTGGACGCAGTGCATGGACAGCGGCTCTGCAGCGCCTGCATATCACAGCAGGCGGTTAGGACTTTCCCATCGCTGCGGCCTATGGAATGGCGTGCAGGCGACGGACCTCTTCTTCCCAGGTCTTGCACGTCGGATCGGCCGCGCAGGCCCCATGGGTTCCCGCCTTGCCGCCATTGCGACCGATGATGTAGGTGTCCGACTTGGGCAAGCCGGCCGCTTCGTACGCCGTGATGTCCGTCGATGCGTTGCCGTACGCGCCCTGCACCACAAAACCCTGGGCCAAAAGAGATCGCAGAAACGCCGCCTTGTACGCGGCCACCTGGGTCGGCAGGGCATCGCTGTTGCGATCCGTCGTATGCAGGGCACCGGGCGGCATGCGCTGACCGGCCAGCCAGTCCCGACTGCTTTGCGTCAGCCAGTACGGACGTCCGGTCAGGAACACCGGCAGGCTGCCCAAGCGCACGCGCTGCTCGACAAGCTCGCGCGAAAAGGGATGCGGCACCGGCACGTACGTGCCATGCAGGATCGGCTCGAACAGGTCGGTGAAGATGTCTTTGACCAGCTCCATATCGGATGTGGTCAGCGTGCCGTCGATGTCGAAGACCGAAAGCCGAGCTCCACGCGGCGGAACAAACAAGAAGCCCTGCGTCTGCGTCGCGTCCCCGCGCACCACCATGCGCAGCGCATAGATGCCGGGGCTGGTCGGCGCCGTCACGCGAATGCGGGCGCGGCCATCGCGATCGGTCAGCGCTGCCCCCAGCGATCGCCACGCTGTGCAGTCATGCAGGTACAGCTGTACCTGTTCGTCTTCCAAGTCCTTCGAGATCGTTCCATACGCGAACTTGCCTTCGATCTGCACCGTCGATGCCGGCGTCGTCACCAGATCCTGCAGCGAGTGCCCCGCCGGTCCCAGCGCAATCACGCGTGAGCCCAGATGACGGAAGCCGGTCTTGGCGGGCGGAGTGAAGCTGGCATCGCAGCGCGCAAGGCCCTGCTGCCTTTGCGCCAGGTCCTCCTCGTCGACAGAGACGACCGAGTCTGGATCGGCCCCTTCGCCTGCGACATCTAGGCCACCGCAGGCCGTCAAACCCCAGATGGAAAGACACGCAAACGCCATCGGTGACAGCGATCGCAACCACTGGCCCGGTCCAGCCATAAGCTTCTTCATTGGGAACCTCCTTGCACAAGACAAGCGTGAAGGCCGCAGCGTATGCATTTCCATCCGCCGCGGCTATCGTCGATTTGTGTCCGGGATTTGTGTCCGGGATTTGTGTCCGGGATTTCCCTGCGGCGCCTCGGCGAGCGAAGTGGGGGGCTTGCTTGCCAGGCATCGCTTGCGATCTAGGCATCGCTTGCGCTCTAGGCATCGCTTGCCGCGACCTGTGCCGCGGATCCGCGGGCAAAAACCAAAAACGCAGGGCTCGGTCCGGCCCCGGTTGTCGTACTGTGTGCCGCCTTGTCCCTGTCTGAGTCGGGCTCTGGAGATCGCATGCAGATCCACATCCGCATCCTGTACTTCGCGCTCTTGCGAGAGCGTCTGCGTCGCAGTGAAGAGCTGCTGACCCTGCCGCAAGGCTCGACGGTCCGCGATGCGCTGCAGATCTTGGCCAGCCGGGAAGAGGTCATTTCCACCATCGAAAAGAGCCTGCTTCTGGCCGTCAACCAGGCGCTGGTGCCGGCGGACTTTCCGCTGAGCGATGGCGATGAACTGGCGCTGCTGCCGCCGGTGGCGGGTGGATCCGATTCGACGACGGCATCCCCGGTGTTGCCGCGCTGTCGGATCAGCCGCGATCCGCTGCAGGCTCAAGAGGCGCTCTCTGCCGTCAGCGGCCCCGGTCAGGGCGGCGTCGTTTTGTTCATTGGGCTGGTGCGCGATCACAACCAGGGCAAGCAGGTCGTGCGCTTGGACTACGAAGCATATGACACCATGGCCGTGCGATCGCTGACCACGATCTGCGATCAGATCGAAGCCGAGACGCCCGGCGCCAAGCTGTGCATCATCCACCGCGTTGGCAGCCTGGCGATCGGCGATCTGGCGGTCCTGGTCGCCGCGTCGGCCCCTCACCGGGGGGCAGCGTTTTCGGCCTGTCGCACCGCCATCGAGCGCCTAAAAGTCGAAGTCCCGATCTGGAAAAAAGAGTTCTTCCCCGACGGGGCAGAGTGGCTCAAGGGCGGCGGCTAAGCCCCGTGCATCAGCGATTCGCGGGTACGTCCGCGGGGTCGCGATCGTAGGGCGCCGACAGCACGAAGATGTGATCTTGCTGCGCGATTCGATCGCCAGAAGGCAGCTCTGCGATGTGGCTCTCGATCCCCAAGATCACACCGCTTGGCAGCTGCAGTTCGGAGTGAAAGCGCGCTTCGATCGACGCTGCATCCAGGTCGCGACAGCGCTTCTTCCAGTCGGTCACCGCGACCCGTGGTAGGTCGGCCGGCGGACACGGATCGGCCCAGCGCGGATCGCGCGGCTGCACCGCAAGGTCTTTCAGGCCCAGCTCGCCAAGTCTTGCCAAGACCTTATCCACGGACGGTGGAACCAGGCCGCCCAGGCCGCCCGGATCGACGCGCAGGTGCGGCGAGCTCTGACGCCGCAGCGGCAGGTAGTCGCTGTAGATCGACCGCAGCGCCGCGCGATCGTCGAAGTGCAGCTCGATGTGTCCGCGGCAGGTCTCGCCATACACCCAATAGGCGGCCTCCATCACAGGACCACCAAAGGCGTAGTCATCGGGCGGACCCAGCATCGCCAGCACCTGATCGCGCGTCGCCCCGCGCGGCAGCGATCCAAAGCGCCCCGTCACAAGGAAGGCATCGATCGAGATCACTGCGGGTGTCCGATCGGCCTGCGGATGCCAAGACGTCCTTGCTTTTTGGGTCGCCCCGCGACCGTGCCTGCGCATGACGAAAGTATCGCGCAAGGTCACGCGGCTCGGACAGGGCCTGGCCTTCCACGGTATCCTGACGTCACATCGGCGTCGGAGTTGTGAGCCATGGGGATGCTGGCACGGCTGTTTGTCATTGGCTTGGGGGTGTTGATGGCACGTCCTGGACGAGCGGCGGAGTCTGCTCTGCTGGTGCGCATGCAGGTCGCGCAGTCGCTTGCCGCGCCCGATCAGCCGCCCGATCTTCTGGTCCAGGTGCGCAACGATGGCCCGTCGGCGCTGCCGTTTATGCACTTCGAAAACGACCTGTGCTTTGCGCACTTCTATCTGCAGCTTGCGCTGCGGCGCCCCGATGCTCGCGTGGAAAAGCCGCAGCTTGCCTGCGCCATCCGGTCCTGGCCCGGCAGCGAGCGTTCTTTGGCCCCAGGCGCGACCCTGTCGCGACGCCTGCCACTGGCCCGGCTGTTTGCCGGCCCGTTCCCCAAGGGCCACTACGATGTCGAGGTCGATTGGAATCCGCAGGCACTGACCCCGTACTTCGCCGGCAAGTACGCTTGGCGCGCGGACTCGACCGAGCACGGCAACACCGGCTTCGATCTGCTGGCGCCCATCGAGACCGTGCTGATCGAAAAGGGCCAGACAGTGAAGCTTGCCGACGGAGCGCAGCTGACGTTCCGCGCGCACGGGCACAAGCGCACCCGGCCTGGACAAGTGTCGCCGCTGATCATCCATGGCGCATTTCGCGCGCCCGGCGGCGCTCCGCAGGAGTTTTCGTTCAACCTATTTACCGACGAGGATCGGTCGTTCTTCCTGCAAGATCGCTATCGCTTCGCGCTGCTGGAACATCAATACGACCACAGCATGCGGCTTGCGTACTACGGCGCCAAAGCCAGCAGCAAAGAGTCCGATCGTGTCCGCGATCGCTAGTCGTTCGCTGTCGCCGCAAGCGCGTGGTGCCATCGCGGCGTGGCTGTATGCACTGCTTGCGCACGGCCTGCTGTCCTATGTCTCGGCCGGTCAACCCGGCACGCTGCTGGATCTGCTAAAGCCGCTGTGGGGCATCCTTCCTCCGTCGCTGCGCCAGCTGGGTGCAGAGCACCTGCGGCTGGTCTTGCGATGTACCTGGGCGGCTGTGCACGTCGCGGTTTATGTGCCGCTGCCGTGGCTTTTGGCGCGTTCCTTGGGGCAGTGTTCATCGGGCCTGGGACTGCAGCCCGCCGACTGGACGCGCGTGCGTTCGCTGCTTGGCATCGCGGTCGTGGTGTTGCTGCTGATCGTTCTGCTGTTTTCCAGCACGCGTCTGTTTGCGGGGGCCTATCCCATGTTTCGCCCGTCGCAGCCCGTGTCTGAAGCGCCGGCGCCCTGGCTTGTGGCCATGCTGGCCATGGCCGCGCATCTGCTGTCGGTTGAGTTTTTTTTCCGCGGCTTTTTGCCCGCCTTGTCGGTACCCGCCCTGGGACGCTGGGGCGCCCTGGCGACGCTGCTTCCGTATGTCGCATCGCACGCCTTCTGGCCTGAAGCGATCGGCGCGCTGCCGTTTGGTCTTTTTCTGTTGGTGCTGCGGGAACGATGCGGCTCGCTGTGGCCGGGCTATGCGCTGCATCTGGCGCTGGCGCTGGGTCTTGAAGGGATCGCGCTGTGGCGTCAGGGACTTCTGTGAGCAGAGGGAAAAATCATGAACGCCCGCTATCTCGATTTCTTTGATCGCGCCTTCTTTCGTGTGCTCTTGGTCACCGCTCCGTTTAGCTGCGGCGGCAAGACCGTCTACGAGCCACCGGCGACCCCCGCCTGCGCCAGCAGCCGCACGGTCGATTACGACTGGACGACAGCCAGCAGCGATGGTGGCACCAGCGATGGTGGAAGCGGGACCAGCGACGGCGGGACTGGCGCATCCCCGATCTTCGGCGATGCGTGGTGCGCCAGCGTCTGCCAAGACACCCTGCGCTGCGAGCCCACGCAGAACGGGCAAGGCCGGCCGGCCGTACGCTGCATTGGCGAGTGCAGCTATGCCGTCGGCTGTGGTCGCCGCCCCGCGCAGCTAGCGGAATGCCCCAGCACCGTCAATGACATCCCGCTTCGCTATCTGGAACAAGCGGCGTATCTGGAAGCGGCGTCGGTCCATGCCTTCACGCAGCTTGCCCGTGAGCTCGACGTGCATGGCGCACCTGCTGATCTGGTGGACGCCGCTCTGCGCGCTGCCGAAGAAGAGATCCAGCACGCGCACGACATGAATGATCACGTCGCTGCGTACGGCGGGACGCCGCAAGCGGTTGCTGCGCAGTCGACTGCGGTCCGATCGCTTGTGGACATCGCGCTGGAAAACGTCGTCGAGGGCTGCGTGCGCGAGACCTATGGCGCGCTGGTCGCATGGCATCAAGCGGCGCATGCCCAAGACGCGGCCCTGCGCGTCACCATGTCGCGTATTGCGCAAGAAGAGACCGGACACGCGCGCCTGTCCTTCGCTGTCGATCGTTGGCTGCAGGGTCGGCTGACCGATGAAGACTGGCAGCGCACGCGTCGGGCAAAGCAGCAGGCCATCGAGCAGCTAGGGCACGGGCTGGATCAGTCGCCCGCTGAAGCGCTGAAGCACCGCGTTGGGCTGCCCAGCCGGGAGCAAGCGCAGGCCTGGCTTGCAGCCGCGCGGCACGAGCTATGGCAGGAAGCCGACCTCGATCGACCGAACGCTTCGCCGTAACCAGACCCGCAACCGGAGCGTTCGGAGCAGTCGGGGCAGTCGGGGCGTTCGGAGCGTTCGGAGCGTTCAGAGCAGGCGGGGCGTTTGGGGCGTTCGGAGCGTTCAGAGCAGGCGGTGCAGGCGGTGCAGGCGGTGCAGGCGGTGCAGGCGGTGCAGGCGGTGCAGGCGGTGCAGGCGGTGCAGGCGGTGCGGCGGGCGGGCGCACGACGCGCTGTGTCACCGAGGTGCCCGACGTGGCAAGCAGGACGCCGCCGCTGATCAGGCTTACGGCGCCGACCGACAGCAGAATGCCCGCCGAAATCCCGTGCTGTGCGCTGGTCGATAGCCAGCCGGGTGGGCCCACCTGCGGCGTGACGCCACGCGAGGTCAGCGAGAACACGCCGTTGACGCCGCCTGCCGCCACAGTCACCGCTCCGCCGATCAAAAGTCTCACCCCCAGATCGTTGCGCCACTTCACACCCGGCGACACATCGATGCGCAGGGGCCACGGACCTTTTAGATCGAAGTCGGCGCTGGTGACGCCCGGTCCAGACAGCAAGACCTGGCTGCGATGAAACAGCCACAGAGCTGCAGGGGGCGCGTTGTTGGTTGTGGCTGGAATTGCGATGCGCCGTGGCTGGCTGCCCTCTACGTTGCGTCGAAACTCGACGATCTCGATGGGCTTGGGGCTGACGATCTGCACCGGCACCTGGACATTGGGCCCCGAATCGCGGTCGTCATCGCTATCGGCCCGCGCCGTCGTCGGCAGCAGGGCAAGCAGGCCCGCCAGACCGGCCGCTTGTCCCCATCCGCCAGCCGACCGCAGCACCGCCTTGCATCCCGCGTCACGTCTCATTCAGCCCCCGGTACTCGCGTAGATGGATTGATAATGTATCTGAACGCTATCAATATTTAAAAATCCAACATTGATATTTATATGATTGAATGATAGCCTGCGAAATGTTGGTTTATTCATGTGATGTCAGCCGCAGCGACTACTGGGCAACCAGGCGAAATGGGGATGCAGCGACGGTGGACAGCTGACCTCCCGACGCGAACACCACCTGCCCGCGCTCCACCGGTTTTCCGTCGATGGACAGCTTGAACGCAACCGGCCCGCGCGAGACTTCGAAGGTCAGGCTTCCCTTCACGCCCGCGAACGGGCGGACATCCAAGGTCAGGTGATTGCCGCTGGCTTGCGCGGTTGAGCCCACGACGCCGTTTTGGGTCACGGCGTACACGACGCAGCCCGGCGGGCAGAACGCATCCCCGCTGATGCGCTGCGGCGCCCCCTGGGAAAACCAAGCCAGGCTCCAGGCATCGTCCTGGGTTGTGATGCCCAGCGCGTCATAGGGGATGTGGATGCCGTAGCCGCCGTTGATCAGATAGGCCGGAGCGCTGGCCGGAATCTCGGGCACGCCATCCGCCGCATTGACGATGCCGGTGTAGGGCTGCGCGTCGGGCAGCGGTCCGCAGGCCCACAGGCCCGGTCCGCCGATCAGGACTCCGACCTGAAGCCCTCGCCATGGCCCTCGCCGTCTGCTGTTCTGTGCGTGCATCGCGACCCCGACTGCTCCTGCGTGATCGTATCACCTCATCGCGGCGCGTCGGCGATCGGGTGGCTGTCCGTGTCGCCACACCGCGAGCCCGGGGCCGACCTTCGCCTGCCGCTGCAGCCCAGCTGCTCGGGGCCGCATCTGGCTGTTATTAATTATGTATTTAATTCGTTCCGCAGAGAGCTTGTGTTGATATGGGCGGCAGGCCCAACGCAGAGGCTATAGCCGAGAGCGCGCGTCTTTTTCTTGGCGGGCGTGCAGGGTTGGCACCAGCTGCGACAGCAGGGTGACCTGGCCCATCCCCGCAGAGGGCCGCAGGATGGTTTCGTGATTGCCGGGAAAGCGCGGGAAGTGACGCAAAAGGGCCCGTTCCACCTGCCAGGCAGAAAGCCCACCGCGGTCTGCCAGCTGGCGCAGCTCGTCCTGAAAGCCGAAATAGGAATCGGCGCTGATCAGCGCGTGCCAGAAGTTCTGCAGCTGGGCACTGCCGCGCACCGGATGCGCCTCGCGATAGTAGCGAGCGATCTGTTCGCTCAGCGACTGCAGCAGGCCTTCGGTGTAGTCGTGGACTTGATCCCCGTGCTGGGCGAAGCACAGGTGAACATGGACATGCGGCGGCAGCGGATAGCGCAGCAGGCCGCGAGCCAAGGCGGTGTTTGCGCTGTTCGGATCGCCGGTGAATAGCAGGGACTCGGCGCGCAGATCCTCCATGCCATTGGGCATAAACGGCTCGACGACGCGCATGCGCAGGCGGCCCAGCAAGGTGCGGTCCGAGGGCCCGAAGTAGCCATGCCACGGCGTGTCGATGGCGTACAGGTGAACCTGATCGAAGCGCTGCAGCTGACCGGCCGCGGCAAGCAGGTTCAGCGCCAGTCGAGCCACCAGCCCGCCCGCACTGTGCGCCACCAAGGTCAGGCTGCGCGTCGCCTGTCCCGGCTGCCCAGCCAGCCGAAGCAGCTCAGCCGCCAGGCCACGTCCGTTGTCGCGCACGCGCTGTCCCATGTCGTCGAAGAACAGCGCATGAACCTGATATCCGGCCTGGCTTAGCTGATCGGCGACGCCGGCCAGATCGGCAGGATGCCCGGCCAGGCCGTGAACCAAGACGGCGACCGGTCGCTGCGCCAGGTAACGACCGCGCGCGTCGGCGATCGCGTACAAAGTCGGTCGGCGGTCTGGGCCAAGCAGCGCGTCTTCATCGCACGCGACAGACAGGTTTTTCAGCAGCGGCCCGTGCCCGCTGGGAGCCTTCTGCAGTGCGCAGGCCGCGGCGTGTCCCTGGCCCAGCCAAAAGACGCCAAGCAGAGCGCCGATCCAGACCGCGAGCGGCCACGATGCCGCGACGCGACGCGTGAACAACCCGCGCTCGGTTTCGTGGGCCTTCGCGTTCTTGGTTCGCGCTGGCTGATCAGCGCGCAGACTGGCGTTCGTCACAAGCTGGGTACGTGGCGAAGGGAAGGCGCGCGTCATGGGCGTCCTCGTCCCTGGTGGGCCAGCGGTCCGATGCCCTGGTGCGACTCCATGCGGCCTCGCGCCAGCGTGCGGCGTGCGGCGTCGCCCAGTCGATCGCAGGCTTCGCTGATGGCGGTGCGGATGTCGCTGTGGGTGCGTTCGATGATCAGCTCGCGCCCGCCGATCTTTGTGCGCACGGTGCAGCGCTCTGCAATGCCGCCGCGCGGTCCGTTTTCGTCGCGCAGGTGGATGTGAATCTGACTGACCTGGGATCCAAGCCGCGCCATCGCATAGTTCAGGCGCGTCTGGATGTGGTGCTGAAGATCGTCGGTAAGGTCGATGCCCTGACTGCGAATCTGGAAGCGCATGAAGTCCTCCTGCAAGCCCGTGGGGGTGTCTTGGTTCCCCTATGCTGGGGATTTGCATTCATCGCGTCCAATCAATCTTTTTTTCAAAATCGATAGATAGAATCAATGAATCGGCAGCGGCCACGTGGCATCCAAGGCCGCCCCTTGCAGCAGACGGCACGCTGCGTGATCGGCACGGATTGCGCGCCCCACGCGAAGCCACGATGGGTTTCTGCCGACGCTGCGAGGGGCCACACGCCACCCGGTGTGCCGCGCGTCGGCGCCGGGACTGGGCCATGCAGCGGGCGATGCGACTGCGGTCGCTTGCCGGGCTTGCGACTAGCCGTCGGCGAAGCGGGCGCGGGCCGACTGGCAGGTGGCGGCAACGGCGGGGGTG